>JAHFTP010000007.1 GCA_023265495.1 Chlamydiota bacterium | reverse complement strand
GTGATGAAAAATTGTGTGGCAAGAGGGTGCAAAGAGGAGGGAATCCTTCCCGGAGGACTTAATGTAAAGCGTAGGGCCGCTGATTTGTATCGCGACTTGATGAAAAAAGGAGGGGAGTTAGAAGATCCCTCTGAGATCTTTGATTGGGTCAGTCTTTTTGCTCTTGCTGTCAATGAAGAGAACGCAGCCGGAGGAAGAGTCGTCACAGCTCCAACAAATGGAGCGTCCGGTGTGATTCCAGCCGTTTTGCATTATTATCAAAAGTTTACAGCTGACCCTACGGAAGAAGGGGTTGTCCGTTTCTTTCTTACAGCTGCAGCCATTGGTGTTCTTTATAAAGAAGGAGCCTCTTTATCCGCTGCAGAGATGGGATGTCAAGGTGAAGTGGGTGTTGCTTGTTCCATGGCGGCCGGGGGGCTTATTGCAGCCCTAGGTGGAAGCAATGAGCAAGTGGAAAATGCCGCAGAAATCGGTATGGAGCATAATCTCGGTTTGACCTGCGATCCGATCGGAGGCCTTGTGCAAATTCCCTGTATTGAAAGAAACACTATGGGAGCCATTAAAGCCATTAACGCTGCGCGCCTTGCTATGAAAGGCGATGGCACGTATAAAGTCTCACTAGACCACGTCATCGCAGCGATGCGCCATACGGGAGAAGATATGAAAAGCATTTATAAGGAGACGTCAGAGGGTGGCCTTGCTATCCATGTCCCTGTAAACTTGCCGGAGTGTTAGAAAAAAAGTTCCTTGTTTTCATCTTGGAGAAGGGGCGTTGTTTCCCCTTCTCCTTTTTTTAGTCAGAGAGCGTCAGCTCATAGATCCCTTCTAATCCTCGATAGTATTCTTTGTAGTCGAGTCCATATCCTACGATAAAGCGATTTTCGATAGTAAACAGGCTGTAGTCGGGTAGGTAGCTGATAGTGCGTGGAACATCTTTTGTTAAAAGAACCAGAGTCTTTATGCTTTTAGGCTTTTTCTCATTTAAGAGGTTTACAATAGTATACATCGTATGTCCGGAGTCGAAGATGTCGTCGATAACGAGGATATTTTTTCCTTCGAGATCTAAGCCATCCAATCCAACCAGAGTAAGCTCTCCACGCTTTGCCCCTTTTTGTCCATAGCTGCTGGCCTTTACATAGTCTAATTTGCAGGGGACCTCAATTTTTTTGATGAGGTCGGCTGTGATGCAAACGGCGCCTTTCATCACCATGATTGCCGTGAGCTCTTGACCTGCATATTCTCTATTTATTTGTGCTGCTACTTCTGTGATTTTCTCTGCAATCTGCTCTTTGCTAATGAGCAGATGGATTTGCTCCGTAGCCAAGCTGGTAGCGCTCAGCAGTAATAGACATGTACATAGTAGTTTTTTCATGAACAACTCCTGTTTTTACTTATGAGAAAGTGTCCATAAAAGCCTAATTAACAAAAGTTTGCAAATAAAATAAAGTCTTTACTTTTGTTTATTGTTATGTTTCTGCAAAACTTATAACTATTTTTTTTGTTAACTGTGTTTATTTTGTTTATTGTTTGTGTTTGATGGGTTTTTGTCTGTTTAATAGATTGACTTTGTTTAGTTAGAAAGCTATAATGAACGAAAAAATATAACACAAGAAGGAACTATGGTCCTCAGCCTTTCTGGTTCAGAATCAGTAATAATCCGCAACAGCCCAGCGTCGGAGGATTATGCGTATTATCAGCATTATTTGGAAGAGTTGGTGGGTCAACTTTTTATTAGAATGCGTGAAGCCAGTCCTGCAGGCATGTCACTTGATGCTCTACGAAAGCTACCCGTCAACGACAGACTATTAGAAGGTCCTTTCTTTTCTTCTTTAGAATATCATCTCTATACCCAACTTTTGGCAGAGAACAGGATAGTGAACTTTGCTCAAACAGATGAAAACAGCAAGGTATTTTCCGCTGTAAAAGACATACTAGCGCAGCGTAGGGAGATGGGAGCCCCTGCGACACTTGAAACTTTGCTAGAGGTAATTAGTCCTTCTATTGAGGATAAGAGAGAGGAAGTTACTTCGTCTTGGCTAGAATGCATTCCTGAAGAAGATGAAGAAAAGAGTCCCATAGCTTCTGCTGCAATTAGGGCATCATCACCGCATTTGTCGCAGACCTCTACCGTTACACCGGTTTCTCTGCAAACAAACTCTATCTCACAAGATTTTGTGACACCTACGTCTCTCCACTCAGATCCCATCTTGCCAGGTTCTACTGCCGAAGATACTAGCATTTCGGTTTCTAGTGTGCCCCATTCAGAACATTTCTCCGACGATCTTTCGGAATACGAAGCGGTACTAGACGGTTTCTCTGCTTCCGCCGATGAGCTCGAAAGACTGCTCCAAGCAGCGGAAAGAGCAATACCTGATGAAGTAGAAGGGCTTTTAAAAACCCTTCTTTCCAAGGAAAAACCACAATAAGATATTTTTCTCATCTATTAGGGCAGGGCAAAAAAAATCCCTTAAGAAAGCAGCCAAGAAGGCGAGCATTCTTAAGGGATTCAAGCAAGATTACGAGTGGGATTGTGTTCTTTCCTCTAATTCTCTCAAAAGCTTTTCATAGGCGAATTGGAAGAGGCTAAATGCTTCTGTCGCTACGGCTTTGAGTGTATTTGCTTCTTTGTCCGGATGGATTTTCGGTAGGAGTTTTTTGTAAGCTTTCCTTACCTCTTCTTTAGAAGCATTAGCTGATACTCCCAAAAAAGCATGCGCAGGAGAATTAGCATCTAACTTTGGCTGGTTTGGTAATTTGGAAGAAATATACTGATAAGCTTCGGTAGAGACTTTTGGCCTTGTAGACTCTGGCTCCACTGTCGGTTCTTTCGGTTCAACTTTGGGCTTGGCTTGCGATCTTTTTGGAGGAGGAGCTTCAGATGTAGCGGAGGGCTCGTTTGGGGCTCTTTTATGCGTTCTTTCAAACACTCTTTCCGGTCTTGTGTCAGGGGCGTTTATGGGAACCATGAGTATAGGTCTTACTTGTCTTAGGCTCATGATGCCTACAGGTGTTCTTATGAAGATCTGTTCTACAACGGCCATAACAGCGTACATCTGCTTTTGATCGCCTAGGCTATTAGGATCTCTTACTAAAAGAACGACAGGAGTTTGATGGACTCCTATAACGGAGATATTTGCTCGATGAAAGAAACTCGTCTCTTGTGGTCTATTATTGCCTGAGATACTCATAATGATATAACCTCATTGGTGATGAATATTTTCTTATATGGATAATTCTATCATGTATTTATGTTTTTTCTCAATGTGTATTAAGTGTTAATTTTAAATTTATTATTTAATTGCTGGTGGTTTTAACAGTATTAGATGAGGAAAAGATTCCTGAGGGCAAAAAACAGCGTCTCATATATATCTAAAGGAAAGGAGCTTATTTTATGGGATGGGAGCTGAGCCCCCTGCAGGAGGAGCGTGCCAGGGCTATTTTGCAACTGCCTGATATTCTGAAAGATCTCTCTTCTATCCAATTTCAAAGGGAGACTCTTTCCGAGGGGAATAGTCCCTTTGCAGATAGGCTTCAATCGGAGTTTTCTTCTATTTTTCATCAGCCCCTGCTGCGGGGGACACTCGGGGTGAAGAGGTCTTCTTCGCCCAAAAGGATCGGGGTAGTTTTTTCCGGAGGGCCCGCTCCCGGGGGACATAACGTCATTGCAGGGGTATTCGACGCTATGAAAAGGTTACATCCCTCTTCGGAGCTAGTGGGATTTTTAGAGGGGCCGGAAGGGGTGATCGAGGGGAAGTACAAAGTGCTGGACGAAAGTATCCTGGCCCCTTATCGCAACCAGGGAGGATTTGATCTTATAGGGTCCGGCAGAACAAAAATAGAAACGCAAGAACAGCTAAGGGCTTCTCTGGCTAGCATAGAGCGTCTTGAGCTGGACGGCTTGGTTGTCATTGGGGGAGATGATTCTAACACCAATGCTGCTATCTTAAGTCAGTATTGCAAACAAAAGGAAAAAAATATCTCGGTAGTCGGCGTTCCCAAGACGATTGATGGGGACATCAAAAACGCGTATGTATCCGTCCCTTTTGGTTTTGATACGGCTTGCAAGGTATATGCAGAGATGATCGGCAATATAGGAAGGGATGCTGTTTCTGCAAGAAAATACTACCATTTTATTAAGCTTATGGGACGGTCTGCCTCCCACATCACACTGGAATGCGCGCTCTCTACACATCCCAACATAGCGCTTATCGGTGAAGAGATTTTAGCAAAAAAAATGTCTTTAAAAGATGTTGTAAAACAGATAAGCGACGTCATTGTAGAGCGCTCTGAGAAAGGCAAAGACTATGGAGTAGTTCTCATTCCTGAAGGAGTGGTAGAGTTCATCCCTGAGGTGGGAGAGCTTATTATAGAACTCAGTGCGCGGCTTGCAGAAGCAAATAGTTCCTCCAAGGAAGAGATCGTAAATACATTACCTCCACTTGCTAAATCCTGCTTTGTGAGCTTGCCAAAGAAAATACAGGACCAACTTCTTCAAGAAAGAGATGCTCATGGCAACGTTCACGTTTCTTCAATAGAGTCGGAAAAGTTATTTATGATGCTTGTCCAAGAGGAGCTCAGCCGCAGAGCGTCGTACAGAGGAAAATTTCAGCCGGTATCTCATTTCTTAGGGTATGAAGGGCGATGTAGTTTCCCTTCCTCTTTTGATGCCACCTATTGTTATGCCCTTGGATCTGTGGCAGCGCTTCTTGTCGATGAGGGAGTTTTGGGCTATATGTGTTTTGTGGGTCGTCTCAAAGGAGATGTATCTTCCTGGCAGATAGGAGGTGTTCCACTCACCCACTTAATGACGATAGAAACAAGAAAAGGCAAGGAAAAGCCTGTCATTAAAAAGGCCCTTGTAGATTGCAAAAGTTCTTCTTTTATTACCTTTGAGAAAGAAAGGGGCAAGTGGGCCTGTCAGGATATGTATCGATTTCCGGGTCCCATACAATTTGCTGGAGAAAAGAGCGTAACCGATACCATCCCTATGACCTTATCTTTAGATTTGTCAGAAGAAAGGCGTTGATGTTTTTTCAGCTAAGAAATTATAGGTAGGGGAAGGGGAAGAAGGCATGCAAAGAAAGCAAAAAACTCTGCCGGAGAAGACGTCAAAAGGATTCCTGAATCCTCATGTGAAGGAGGTCCGCAGGAAGATACGTGATGTATTTCTATGGAAGATGGGGTATTATGACGACCTGTCAGATTCGAGATCTGTTCCCCAGGATTTTGTTTTCCCTTTTCTCCAAAAGACTTTTGATCCAAAGCAGCCAAGTGCTGTTTGGATCAATCATAGTACTTTTCTTCTGAGGGTCCATGGAAAGACCTTTTTAACAGATCCTATATGGAGCGATCGTTGTTCTCCGTTTCGCCTTCTAGGTCCCAAAAGAAGGCATCGTCCCGCCATAGAGATAGAGGATCTCGGGCAAGTCGATTTTGTTTGTATCAGCCATAACCATTACGATCATCTAGATAAAAAAACTGTGCGTAGGCTGTTTTCTTTATATCCCCATATCACCTGGTTCGTTCCTTATGGGGTCAAGCAGTGGTTTGTGAAACAGGGCATTACCCAAGTGCAAGAGTTTAGCTGGTGGGAAGAAAAGCGCTTTTCTTTTGACAGTGGAAAAGATCATGAAATCTCTATTTCAGCGGTGCCATCGCAACATTTTTCCGGAAGGAGTCTTTGGGATTTTAATCAGACCCTATGGGTGGGGTGGGTGGTAGAGAGCAGAAAACAGCAGAGTTGTAAGCGTTTTTACTTCGTGGGCGATACAGGATATAATACGCAGGATTTTGTAGATATTGGACATAAGTGGAATGCGATGGATCTCAGCATGATCCCTATAGGGTCCTATGTGCCACGGAGGTTCATGGCCCCTGTGCATATCGATCCAGCTGATGCCGTGAAAATCCATAAGGAGGTGGGTTCGAAGCTAAGCATCGGGATGCATTGGAAGACATTTCCTCTCTCTGATGAAGCAACTTATAGACCTCCCTATGACTTATATGAAACATTACTGAAAGAAAGGATTGATCCTTCTACTTTTCTAGCTATCGAGCCTGGCAATGAAATCAATTGGTGAGTTTTTGCTTTTAGCCGCTCTTTCGAGATACAGAAATTTTCGGGAAGAAAGATGGATCAAAAAACGTTATTATTGCCACTTTCTATTTCAAAGGGCGGATACTTTACTCAAACAGTCCTACTGCAAGCAAAGCCCTTACAAAATCTCCAAGCAGCATTTTTTGAGCAGAGGGGCTCAAGATGTCCATGTGTATGGGGAGACTCCTCTTTCTACGTGGGAGTATATTCTAGGTAAATGCGGCATCCATGCGGGCGATTGCCTCTATGATTTAGGGTGTGGCACCGGCAGGGGTGTTTTTTTTGTTTCTGCCTATTTTGGCTGCAGAGCCGTCGGTGTTGATTTCATTTCCTCCTTTATCCATAAAGCCAAAGAGATACAAAGGCAGATACCGCAAACTTCTTTGCATTTTGTGCATGGAGACATCACTACTTGTGACTTAAGCGAGGCCAGTGTGATTTACCTCTATGGCACCTGTCTTGACGATAGTACCATAGAGGCTCTTAGCCGGCGCTTTTCCTCCCTGAAAAAGGGGGTGAAGGTCATCACTGTCAGCTATCCTTTGAGCGACTACCTCTTAGACAATCCCTTCGCAGTAAAAGAGGTCTTTTCTGCGAAGTATGCTTGGGGTGAGGCTGAGGTATTTTACCAAGAAAAGGTGCGTTAAACAAAAAGGAAAAAAATTATGTATGAGCTAGTACAAAAAAAATGCATGCCTTGTGTGGTGGGAGCAAAGTGCCTGCAAGGGGAAGAGCTAAAGAGCTATATGAAGCTCGTAAATGGGGATTGGATTCTAGACAAAGAGCATCATATAGAAAAGCAGTACGCATTTCGCAACTTTCGACAGGCGCTAGCTTTTGTGAATGCCATAGGACGTATCGCCGAAGAGGAAGGACATCATCCCGACCTTCATCTTTCTTGGGGGCAAGTAAAGGTCTTCTTATGGACGCATAAAATAGGGGGCCTCTGTGAAAATGATTTTATCATGGCTGCAAAGATTGATGCCATCTATGTTTCTTTAGGGCAAAGTCGTTAAATTCTTTTTTGATCTCACCTGGGATCTAAAGGAGTTCTTCTCTTGACAGCCCTGTGATCTTGCAAACGGCCTCCATTTGCATTCCCTGACTCAAAAGATGTGAAGCAATCTCTTTTTTTGCCTGCAATTCTCTTTTTAGACCCCTTGCTAGGCCCTCTTCCAGTCCCTTTGCTAGGCCTTCTTCCAAGCCTTCCGCTTTAGATTCTTCTTTAGCTCTTTCTAGAGTGCTTTCCTCTATCCTCATCCATTTCAGATGCCCTTCGTACTGCTCGCGCTCTTCTTTATTCAGGCTGGTATGGGTTAGGACGTCGATCGCTTTTTTGATGCAGGGATCGTCAAGTTCTTTGGGTAGGTTATTGCGATCTAAATGGGAGGCTTTTGTCAAAAAAGCGGCCCAACGATCCAAGCCATTTTTGATACGGGGGAGCAGCTCTTTGATGTTTTCATCGGCTTGCGTGCTAAATTTGCAGAGCTCAATAGTATAGATCTCCAAGTCTTCGAAGTGGCTCAAGGTTGTTTCTTCATTGGTAATGACAAATTTATTGACATACTTGGGAGCATTCGCGACGCTGATAAAGTTGAGGACGTGGATGGCGATTGCCTTTCGAAGGTGTTTATAGCGATCTCCATCGCCTAGTTGATCTGCGTAGAGTTTAGCCCAATAATACAAAGAGCGTTTGTCATAATCCCCTTCGTTGCTGATTTGCACTTCGATATTGTAGTAGTTGCCGCATGTATCCTTGGCCTTGATGTCCAGGATGGACATCTTTGCACCTAAAAATTTTTTAGGATTATAAGGATTCAAAAGCTCTATATCTACTACCTGATCTTCTTTTGAAACAACAGAGTTGATGAAGGAAATCAAAAGGTCTTTGTTCTCCGGGGAACCGAAGATTTTTTTGAATGCAAGATCCACTCTGGGATTTAAAAGAGACATGTCCCACCTATCTTATTATTGCCTCCATGATAACAAAAATAGCAGTAACTTAAAACAGCTCCTTTTGAACGCTAAAAAAAACCGTTCCTTTTTTTTGTTTCTTTACAAAATTTTAATGATTTTTAAAAATAGCCTTTATAAAAAGAGGAGATTTTATGGATACGACCTCTGCTTCAGCAGTCTCTATCATGATGCCTCCGGGGATGCCCCCCGTAGCGCCTTCCTCCCAGACACCTACTGCTGCATCTGCAGCCACATTACAAGGTAGGCAGGTACAAGTATGGACTCTTTCAGACTTCATTCAAGTGGCTGGGATTGCAGCTACGGCAATTAGCGGATTCTATTCTCTAGGCACGGGGAACTATATATATACAGGGATCTTTTTTTGCTGCACCATTTTGCAAGCGGGCGGTTACGGTATGGTTCGACTTTATGGGGATTTGGCAAGGATCAATAGTGCTCTCAGACGCACCATTGGAGCCTTTCAACAAATGGTTACGCAGCAGGGGGAGCAGATAGAGCTGGCAGAAAGGCGTATTGGTGCACTAACTGTTGTCAATCAAGAAGTAAATGCAGAAAATCAGGCGCTCACTTCACAGGTGAGAGAGCTAAGGGAGGTGATAGATCGTCTGGAGAGAGCTGTTGCAGACCTCACAAAATCCAATGTTGAGGCAAAAGCGGCTAATGATCGGATGGCGGCAGCTATCGATGCATTTCAAGAGATTCTGACAAGTTTTACTGGGGAAATATCCTCTGCGGCTGTTGCAAGCTCGTCTGTTGTGATCCAAGTAGGCTCTTTAGACAAGACAACCACTGTCTTGCGAGAAGAAAGGACGAGAATGGAAGTCATCCTATCCGGGATTGATGGAGGTCTTCAGAGTAATCTCAGAGAGATGGCTCATCAGCTCACTGAGGCCAAAGCGCAATTTGTGACGATATGCGCAGGGTTTGCTACGGAAAGAGAGCTGTTTGAAAGACACCTCCAAACATTAGTTGAGCAGGTTGATGCATTTGAGGCTGTAGGAGGCTCTCTTAGCGAGAAGGTAGCGCAGCTCAGCTCGCTGCGCTCGCAGATAGAAGAAGGAGATCTGAGGTATGCTGCTTTGCAAACGCAATACACAGCCCTTTCTTCAAGAATGGAAAAGCTGCAAGAGCAGCTCTGCAAGAAAATAGCTGCATTTAAAGAGGAGACAAAAGTTGTGCGCGTAGATGCTGTCTATGCGGATGCTGTGGCAAGAGATCTCTCTTCCATCTCGCGGAGATTTGATTCTTGGCATGAGCTGGTGGTGCGGATCGAAGGAGACAACGAAGAAATTGCAAGACAAATTGCTGCGCTTGCGGCCCTGTCAAATATTGAGTTTGGAGAAGAAGAGTGACAGCCGTTACTCCAGCGTCTTTAACCGGCCAAGGCGTAAGACAGCAGGCTTCTCTTTTAGGGGAGCGTCCTGCCCTGGCACGCCATGCCCTTGGTTTTGAGGCCTGTGATTGGAAGACCTCTGTGATGTTAGTCGGTGTTGTGATTGCGGTTGTGGGCGTTGCAGCCGCATTTTTTACAGGAGCAACGCTTGCGATAGCAGGCTTTGCCTTGCTGGGAGTGAGTTCAGGGCTGGGGTATTTCTTTGCTCGTAGCTCCTTAAATAAAGAAGAGCTCGAATACTCGATAAGAGATCTGCACACACATAATACGGAACTGCAGATGCAAATGAAAAATGTGGAGCGCATCGTAGGGACTCTTACAACGCAGAATATGAAACTCAAAGAGAGAAAAAAAGAAACAGAAGCAGGCCTTACCAAGCTCAAAGATCACAATGCAGCTTTGCAGTCAGCGCAAGAGTCTCTACAATTATCTTATGATGATCTGGCAAGTGTGGCAGGCAGTATGAGAGAGGAAAATAGCAGCTTCCGGGAGAGGATAGAGACATTAGAAGAAGTCAACGGATGCATGCAGGCGGCTATACGAGAGTTTGCCTTGAGCAATAAGGCATTTACACGTTCAGCGTTAGAGTTAAAATCCACTGTGGATTCTTTAACGGAGGCGGAAGTGGAGATGAAGCAGTCTTTAGAAAGGCTTGATGAATCTGTTGAAAGTAATATAGACCAATTATCTCGGGATTTAACTATTCACCGAAGCTTTGTACAGGGCATCCTCAGTTACTTTGCAGAGAAAAAAGAGGTGCTCACAGTACGTGTACAAGATTTTCAAAGAGTACTTGATGAAGCCAAAGACAGTGAAATAAGATACCGAGAAGCAATCAGTGCGCTAACCGAGGTAAATAGAGAGCTCGATGCGAGGGTGGCGGCTCTGGAGGGCTCTGCTAGGTCCTTAGCTGATACAAGAGGAAAAATGCATGCAGATGTGGAAGAGTTAGATACGCTACAAGGAGAGATGAGAGTTGTTACAGCGGCCCTTGCAGCGGAGGGGCAAAAGCTTGTGCAGATAAGGCGGGATCTTGCAACGGCCACAACGGAAGCAGAGAGAATCATTGCAGGACTAGATGTGCAGATCAAGCAAAGAGAGACGCAGCTTACTCTCCTCAATAGGATTGTATTACAAAAGCTAGGACAGCTAAACTGCTAGCTCGTACTGATGAGTTTTGCATCCAATAGGTTTTGTAAAAAGTCGTCAAGCTGCTTTTCTGCAGCGCAGGCCTCAGAAAGTAGCTCTGTTAGCTCTTTGAATGCAATCGGCTGCCCTAGGAGCTCCCAGAAAATTTCAGCAGAGGGATTGAGAAGCACACTTTTTTGTGTAAGTTGATTGGTAATACGAAGTCCTTCTTTTTCTCTTGTTTCTCTGGGGAGGCCATACCTTTGGATGATGGCATCCTGTAGGGAAGGGGGAATGGGAGCGTGGGGGATGACGATTTCGGCCGCATTTCTTAACACCTGTCGGAAATACCGCTTCTAAAAACCTACACAAATCTACACATTAGCATAGAAAGCATAGTACGTTAACCTAGCAGTACTGTTAACGGTTCGCGTGCCGGATTTCACCGGACAAGAATCGAGAGGATTTCTCCTATCACATCAAGAAGGGGGAGCCCGGCTTGAGGATCGATGTTGTTTCGCCCGAAAATGCGCTGCAAGCGCCACTTTTAGCTCCTTTTGAACCTGCCGCCAAGACTTCCATACATGTTCATCCCGATTCCGTGCAGGTAGGGACAAAGTGAGATGGGAGCTTTTACCATCCGGTATTTTAACCAAACGAAGCGGCAGTCTCTCAGAAACTCCAACGGAGCGGCGCGCAATAGCAAGCGCCGCCCCTTCATGAATTGTTAAACCATATTGAGTGGAAAATTTTACGCGCCCGATAAGCGATGTATAGGCGGGATGTACTTCTTTTACTTGAACACCAAAACGAAAAGCGCGTGATTGGATGTACGTGTTAGTTGTTTTATATACAAAAGAGGAGAGCATGCGTGCATAGCGAGGATTATTTGTTTCAGAAAGATCCCTTTTCTTCCGGGCAAAGTCGAGTTTTTCCAAAACGATGGGTTTTTTTGTCTGCATGCTCCAAGTTACTAACTCAGCTACTGCATCGCCAATCACCGCTAGAGACTGATGCTTGCTCTTCCCATAGGTCACAAGAGCAATGCTTCTGTGTTGGATAGGATTGCCAAATCGATCAGTTTCTACAACGGCCAGGTGATCTGCATTGAGGTCTACCCCAATGACTCCGATCCCTTCTTTTGTCACCACCAAAGGCTGGGTAAGATCTGTGGTCAGAAATATTTTCCACCCTTTTGCGTCTTTTAGAAAACGATAACTGATCGATTGTCCAAACTGTACATAGGAGGGATCTTTGAGTTTTGCAAGACGCGCTCTTTGCGCGTTGCTTTGCAAAGCTGCTTCTATCACCTCTTTTCCATAAGAAAACTCTATGCCCTCGATGATCAGATATTTTCCATGAACTTGGGATAGGCTATCTGGCAGCCTTAAGCGGAGTGTCCATTTCCCATCTTCCTCGAGAAAAACGCTACAAGTCTGATTTCCCATGGCCTCGTCTTTGGATCCTAAACAGAAAAATGCACTATTGCGAGCTCTCTGCCACTCTTGCAGCCATGCCTCATGAGAGTCATAACCATTCTCCTCAAGAGCAAATTGCGCTCGAAATAGTTTTTTGGAACCAAAACACAGACGCGCTGTATTTGTTTCTTGATCCTTAAGTAGTCTGTCTAGTTTATGCACCAAAGAAGTAAGTCTTCGTTTTTTTTGGTGGGCAGTTGCAGGATTTTTTATTTTAGGGATTTTTTCTTTGAGCCGTGCCAGCTTATCTTCGAGATCTTTTATATGCAAAGAGCGCAGCTCTTTCTGGGAGGCTATTTTCCCTTCCAGCTGCGCACGGCACCCGTTAAACTGCCGGGCCGTAATGCCAAACCTTGTTAGATAGGAGGATTTGCAATCACCGATCTTTTTGCCGGAGGAAACTTCTGCAAGTAGAGTCCTTTCCACACGAGACAAAAGAGCCGCGCAGTCTTCTAATGCAGTCTCCTTCTCTCCATAGGAAGAAAGGCGAGCTTGATACGTAAAAGTTTTAAAGGTCATGGGCTGCTTCTTTCAATTTATGCATTATGCCACAAGACACGATTTAACGTTAGGAAGAGAACTGCGCCAGGGTGCTTAGGAGGAGATCTAACTCTTCTTTGCTGAGAGAAAGTAGGAATGCAGGCTTGATTTCTGCTTGATATAGTTCTGCTAAAGTGCCAAGATGTGCGGGGTCGATCTTCTCAAGAAGATCTGGCAATCCTGTTTCTCTAATAAAACAGTTCCAGTCAAAGCCTTCTCTATGCAGTGAGCATATCCTATTGGTCTGCGGTAGGATTATATCGATGAGCTTCGGTCTATGAACTAATAAGGTCGGGGAGATGCCTGCATGCCATAGGCTGATAATGACTTTTAAATAGTTACGCCCCTTCCCTTCCTTTGTTGACGGATGGTTTTCTACTATTTCTAGTAGCTCTGCTACCCCTTCTTCTTTGACACAAGATATCCAGTCGGTGTTGTTTGTTATGCGACTAAGATATACATCCCAAAGAGAGCGCTCCAGAACTACATTTAGGACCGTTGTTTCAATGGAGGCGAGATCTTTCATGGAAATGCCCTGCTCCCAAAGATTGACAATAGATCTGAAATAGGGTCCACACATCTTTGAGAGCACCTTCGGCAGGCTCTCTTCCCTAATAAAAGCTCTCCAGTCTATGCCTCTTTGTTTAAGCTCGATGATGTCCTCTGCATATTTCAAGAGTGTTCGTAGGGTGTTTCTCTCCATGGCAGCTAGTTCGTTAAGTTCGAAGGTGTTCGTTTCGCATAGTAGTCGAATGGTTCTCTGATGCTTTAGTCCTACCTCGTCTAGGATCTTCCACAGGTCGTCCTCCTCTCCGATAAAGGCTTTCCAGTCCATTCCCAGCTTTTGTAGCTGGGTAGTGAGACTGTAGTATTGTAGAACTTTTTGTAGAGAGGCATGCTCCAAGGAGAGTAAATCTTTAGGAGGAATGCCATTTTCCCATAGTCTGACTACAGCGTCAAAATCTTTTGCCCCTATCTTTGTTAGGAGCTCTGACAGTCCTTCTTCTTCGGAGAAAGAGATCCAACGGGTAACGGGTTTTTCGGAGGGGATTACAAAGCCGGTTAAATCATCGAGGACATTTGCATCACCCAGTCGGCGACTTTCTCTCCTTAGGATCCTGTCTACGAGAGGTTTTTCCATGGAGGCTAAAGCCTTTGGAGGAATCCCTTCTTGACTTAGTAGGATAATAGCTGCACAGTCGAGCGGGTCCGTTCGTTTCAGGAGCGGGAGCATGAGCTCTTTTTCGGCGTATAGCCTCCAGTCGACCCTCAGCTTTTTCAGCAGGATGACTTGATCAGGATATTCTAGGATGTTATCTAGAACGTCTTTTGGTAGAGAAGTCAAATCTTTTGGATAGATGTGAGAGTGTGTGAGCTGGATGATCGCTTTGCATTTGCTCGGATCTGTCCTTGCAAGGAGCTCAAGGAATCCTTCGATGCCGGCGTAATGCAGCCAATTGTCTATTTCTCCTTTCAGTTGGATGAGTTGATCCGGATATTGTAAGAAGACGGCTAGTTTATCTTGTGCCACATGGATCAGATCTCTAGGTGATATAGCATTACCCCATAGGTGGACGATACTGGGAAAATTCGTTACACCGGTCCCGGTAAGAAATATCCTTAAGACTGATCCTCTTGCAAATTCAGCCGGTATCACGTCTCTTAGAACGCGTAGTAAAAGCTTTGTGTCTATAGACAGTAAGTCTTTGGGAGCAATTCCTATTTCATGTAATTGGGCAATGGATTCGAAGTGGCGAGGAGGGACCTTTTCAAAAAGTTGAGGTAGCTCCTCCATTCGAGCCGTGGAGGTCCAGTCGACACCTGAATCATGCAGTCGAAGCAATTGCTGAGGATGTTTCAATAGCTTATTTAAGATAGCCGGTGGAACAGAGTTTGCCATTTCCCATGAGAAGCCCTTTTGGCGCAGCGTCTCGATGGTGCCAAAGTGTTTCGTGTGCACAGTTGTGAGGAGTTGTAACCACCCCTCTTCTGCAACATAAGGACGTATGTCCCTTCTCTGCTGCTGTAAACAGATGATTTGCTTTGGATATCGCAGATACATCTCCAAGATTTTCGACGGAGCGTGGACTAACTCTGCAAGTGGGACATCATGCTGTTGCAGCTCGATAATCGTAGCGAAGTGCTCGATTCCTATCCTTTCAATGAGACGGAAGAGAGGGTCTTCTTTAAAAACACTTTCAAGGCTTCTGTCTCCCGTTTTAAGATTGGCGGTGTGTAGGGCTTTGTGTAAAGCCCTCTCTGATAGGGATGCTAGATTTCGTAGAGGGACTCCGGCTTGGGATAGAGTGATAATAGCTGCAAGATGAGCCGCATTCGTCCTTTCAAGGAGCGTTAACAAAGCTGGTTCTTCTAGAACGTCTCTCCATCCGCTCCCCGTAGTTTCCAGGTCAATGATGCGTAGGGCGGATTGTACAATCGCTTGTTGTATAGCAAGTGGGTAAGAGATGAACTCTTGGAAGGAGATTCCTGCTTTGTTTAAGAGGGCAATGGGTTCGATATAGGAGACATCTTGTATGTCGATGTCGACTAAATCTTGCAGAGGGACACCTTCTTTCCATAGAGAAATAATAGATGCAAAATCGCGGGGATGCGTCTTTTCAAGCAGTGTTAACAATGCCGGTTCTGTTAGGATGTCTCTCCAAGCAGCTCCCTTGGTTTCCAGGTCAGTAATGGGTAAGGCGGACTGTACAATTGCTTGTTGTATAGGAAGGGGGTAAGAGGTGAGCTCGCGAAAGGAGATCCCTGCTTTGTGCAAACCGATGATTGTATGGATATCGGATAATCGACATGTCGATTGAGAAAAAAGAGAGTCTGGTAAAAATAAGTCTGAAAAAGGGATCCCCTCTTCTACTGCACGCGCGATACCCCGTGCTTCATGGAGGATGAAGGGGATAAGAGAGAGCGGACAGCCGGCCAAATCATCCTGTGTCACCCCCTTTTTGGCGAGTATGTCCATCTCCTCAGGGAACCAGGAACAAAGGTGGTCTAATACGCTAGGCTCTGTAGAAGATGCTGCTTGAGGCAGTTTTATAGGCAAGTTTGGTATACAAGCTCTCTCGCACGTGCCCTCCAGCTGATAGATGCGGAGAATGGGAGTGTGGAATTGGAGATGGGAGTTGAAGATATGGTGATAGATTTTTTTTACGGCTTTGCTCCACTTTTTATCTAATTTCTCCAATCCGTAGTTAGGGTCGTAAAAATACGTGGCAGATCCTTTTTTCACCAAGATTGCCGAATGTCCATGTTCCTCGCCTTTTGCATTGTCTGCAGGTAAAATGGAGCGCAGAAAAAACACCCCATCAGGTAGTGTAAGCATAATCTCTCGGAAAGTGGCTAGAGAGCAATCGTCTTCCAAGTCAATGCTAGGAGAAGCATAGGAGATTGTTTGTCCATAGAGGGAGACGATGGCTTCTGCTTTATCTTTGAGGAAGTCGGAGCTCTCTTCCCCTTGTTTCTCTAACGTGTTTAGAGCAGCTTGCGCAGCGCAGAATTCGTAAAAAGAGCCAAAGTGAAACTGGATGAAACTCATGAGAGAATCTTCTTCTTCAAAAGCTTGGGTAAAAGCTAGTACAAGGTAGCGCATGGCAAAATTCATAGACAGAGCAGTGCAGGCGCCATCATGTAAGAAGGGAGAGAGTTTTTCCGGATGAAAAGATGTTGAGGCAGGAGCTCTTGCGTTGAGTCTCTCACAAATATCCGTTGTCAGTGGGCTATCTACATAATCATGAGACAGTTGCTGGTTAGATCTCCATGCCTGCTTGGAATATCTCAAGCGTAGTAGAACAGAATATTCTCGTCGCAACAATGCGATAAGAAACGGAGATGAGGATGTTTTGTATAAGGCTTGTATAAGAGAGAAAACTTGCCTTCTCTTTTCTTCCGATGCCATAGAGGATAAGAGGCCTTTTCTGTCGTCTAGATAAAACTGCCAAGCAGCTTTTTCTTCGGGAGTCCCCATGGCCATGTCGTGCATGAAACTTCTCTCTATTGTGACGTGTGCGACATCATCGGAAGATGGGGGCTGTTGCAAGGTGATGACAGAATTCTCCCCATGAGAATGGCTCGAGTCCCACAGGTCGAAAGCCGGGATTTGCAAGAGGCTGGCTAGGCCCGGTTCTTGGGGTTTGGCCTGAATAATATGATCGCCACCAGCCCAAACTACATATTTCCCCGTAGCTCCCCTCTGTCGATCATTTTGGATAATGCGCAGTGCGTCGTAGTTCATCTGTATGATTCGGGTATGACCCCAGCTGTAATCCCAGGCCGGGTTCTCTCTCGTTTTTTTGTATTCCTCAGATGTGAAAAAAAAATTTGATGGCGTTTCTAAATATTGCATAGAACTGACAGAAAACAAACTGTATGGGTAAGTTCTACGTGTATCGATAGGGACAATGCGGATACCGGCATCGTGTGCTGCTTGTAGCACGCACGTATTAGAGGCTTCTCTTACAAGGTTTTGGCCGCTATCTATGAGATCTAAGTAGGCCCTAAAAACGGCAGGGATCGGAGTGCCGGGAGGAGATCTGTTATAGGCTTCCCATTTCTTTAGATTGGGGCCATAAAATAAGAATTCCACATATAAAGTGGTGACGCCTTGCTCCAGCAAAAAGGACATGTGTTCCATCAGAAATCGTTTGGGGGAGAGGTCTATATGAGATTCTCCTATACAGATTCCTTCATAGGTGGATAAAGTCTTTTGGAGGATTTCCCTTTCGATTGCAGCCAGGCTGCCATCCGGCGGAATGGATTGGCTAAGGGGAAGCATGCCATCCTCGGGGATAAGCTCCTTTGGCAGGGGAACGGGGGGAGAAGTTACCTTGCTAAAGTAGCTTGTCGCCTCATTGGAACGTCGTATCAATGCGCCAGGGCTCCTTCTGCTATCTTCATGAAATCTACATCCTTCCAGCATCTTGGATATATTTCCAAAATATCTTCCGTCTAGTTCCTCTAGTTCTACGTCTAACCGCAGGCAAATACAACCTTCCACATCTTGCACAGCATCCTCTTCCATACCGCAGATGGGGCTCAGCAATTGGGTAACCTGTTCTTTTTTATCCGATGGGACAATAAGTACGGCATAAGGAGTATCCAAGTCAAAATCGGGCAAGGGCGGGAGGAGAGTTTTTGCAGCCACTTGTATGATCTTTTCAGTCATCGGCCCTTGTGTACTCGGGGATGGGATAGGCGTTGTAGAGCTCTCTTTTTTGCGTGGTTTAACGTAAGAGAAATGAGGTATAGGGGGCTTTTTAACACGATTTGGCGTAGATCCTTCTGAGGATAAAGCTCGTTTTGTAATCGCAGCCGTCCCATCTTCTGCTTTCAGTTTTTGGGACGTAACACGACGTCCCAGCATTCCTCTACGAGATTGACGTAAGTCACTTAGGCTAAGTGTGACTTCCTCTTTATCAAGTCTGCAACTCTTTGATGTAGAGGGTGTTATTGTTGACATATATATTTCCGGTCTTTTAGCAAAGCAATAAATTTTATGGTTAATATTTATTATTATATTTTTTTTAAAATTAAAATGCACTTAAATATTTGAAATTATTATTAATAATATCAATTTTCTGTTTTTTTTGATAGATCTATTTAAAAAATTGAATAAGAGTTGGTTATAATTGTCCGCCAAATGGTTGCGAGTCTTAGAATGCATGGACTTGTGATTTTGGTTCATTCCACCCCGATTACTGAATGAATAGTAGACAAATAATTATGCAAATAAATTAGATATAAAGTATATATTTTAATATTGATATAAATAATCTACTGTTGTTAAAATGATCTGTATTGGTTACAATACTATTTAAAACAATAACAACTAAATAAAAAATTTGAGAGGTAAAAATGAGTACGCGTGGTGTAGATATAACAACTCAGTGTATCTTAGAAATTTCAGCTATCAGTGAAGGGATAAAGGATCTGTCCAAGCCGGGTGCATTGGCTTCAACAGACACAGATCGTCGGATCAGCTTTCTACGAAGTCGTATTGAGAGTACTCAGGAAAGTGCAAGGACTATATCTATCAAGGACTCTAGGGAATCCTGCTTAGGCGAGCTCACAAATCTTTCGCGAACATTGGAAGGTGTTTTAGCTCGAGCCGGCTTTCCTCCCGTGCAAGCACCTACAAGTGGCGCCGGTTCCTCGCAAGGTTCTCCATTTTTTGTTTTAGTCCAAGTGGCTTGTGCATACAGAAACGGTGACGAAGCAGGGGCAAGGGAAGCATTTAAAAAACTTCCTCAGGACAAGAAAAATGCAATTTTTGGAAATATTTGGCGCGTAGAGCGATCACCTGAAGGTATTGAAGAATATGGTAGCAGGGCATTTTTAAGCCGTTGCTGCGTTGACACAGCAGAAAAAAAAGCAGATAGATGCAATCCTCCCCAGGCTACTATGAGAGAAAAAGCGCTTGCAGTAGAAATGCTTTTGACCCCTTCCCGCATTATACAAGAGATCACTGACAGCAACGGCAACGAATTGGTGATAAAGGCATTATTTTATCTGTTGCCCCTGCCGATACAGTGGCAAGTTTTTGGAGCAGCGTATGATCTCAAAGGTCCATCATCAACAGATTCTCAATTTGGGGAAAACGTCTTCTTAGGCAAAGCCTTAGACAAAGATGGCCGGCCCATAATCATGACAGATGCTGAAAAATGTGAAGTACTTCAACGCGTTGCATCATTCGTAGAAAACCATGAAAAAAACGTCAAAGAAATCTTAGATCGTGCGCAAGCAGAAGTTGCGGGAAGTGACCGCACATCATCACCGGAGCTGGCTAGAAGACAAGCAGTTCTTTCTATGGTAAGCAGGTTGGTTCCTTTGGTAACAGGAGCACGTTATGAATTTCCGATTTTCCTTCCGGATGGTAGATTTCCATCGCCTCTAGATGGCACCTCCAAAGGGTCTGATATTCTAAAAGATGCCCTTGCTAGATATCCTTTATTAGGGTCTGTGAGAGCTGTATGTCTATTTTCTCCTCTTGTAAATGAAGAGCGAGGTTTTCTTATCAGCCTCAAACCAGTTACCCCCACAACGCAACCACGGGCTTCTGTGGCTTCTTCGTCAAGTTCCTCTTCCAGCTCTTCGCGAGCACCGGCAGCAGCTTCGATCACAGATCTAGCTGTGGTACAAAGATGCCCGAGAGATCTAGTAGATGGTGTAGCGAATGCTGTACTAGTAAGTAGTAGGTTAGAGGCATTGCAAATAGAACTTGAGGGAAAAGTTTTGCCGTTAATGCAGCGTGGTGAGGTTACTTCTCATCAAACAGACAGCCTCATGTATGGAGTACAATGGATGCTTCAAGATGCAAATGATGTCTTAGTCGGTCTAAGAGCCTCTGTAAATGGGTCAAACAGCGCCCAGCTAGAGCCCCTTATTGCACACTTGCAGCAGAGGGTTGATGCTCTTCAGCCTTTATATCACGCAATGTTAGGTCATGGACTAAACATGACAATACGGAATACAACTCTCTTGTTAGGAGAAGTTAAGGATATGTTCGGAAGAAAGGTAGATTGTCCTGAGAGGTACAAAAAAATCATTCTTCGAGAAAGGGTGGGTTTGATGAACGATTGGATCAAGACATCAGAGGACAGATCAAAACCTATGTTCTTTAATGCATCCTTTGCGGGGATGGCTCGAGAAGAAAAAACGAAACTAGAGGCCAGAATAAGCTCTATACAAGAGGAACCGTCGGCTCAAGATGTAACTGAAGCTAAGGTTTTTTTAGAGGTTTTAAGGAAGAATGACATTCTTTCACACCTGGCGGCGGAGGACTTTGAAGGTAGGGTCGTCCCTTCTATGCCACTTCTGTGCGGAGAGGATGCTTTTATGTTCTACTTTGTCTTTAACTGTTTAGGGGCCCCACTAAAAATGGATGCTTCTACTGGACAGGTTGATTGGATTGACAGTGGAGCCGAAGCTGTGCTGGCACATGCGGAGAAAGTATGCCCAAGTGAAGGAAGAGGGATCCGTCTTGATACACAAATACGAGACTTAAAAGACCGTATACAACGTCGTAAAGATGAATTTGTGCCAGAGATGGTAAGATCACGGGCAGCAAAACAGGGGAGTGCAAATACCGCGCTCCTAGCGTCTATCACCCCTCGTAGTTCTTCTTCATCGAATCAAATAGATGCTGCAGTAGTGGCTGCAGTCGAAGGGAAACTGAGACCTACAGTTACTAGAAAATCCTAGAGATAGTTTGCATTTTCTCATATGCCTCGGTTGTTTTACAGCCGGGGCATTTTTGTGTGCAGTGTTTTCCTTTCCCATCCCGATCGTTTACTTCCCCTTATTTTTTTGATGGCTCCTTTGTGTACCTTGTAATTACTGTATGAGAAGAGGTCGCCTCCTTGGGACAGCGGATAGAAGTGGTTTTTTTGATGGAGCCAAAGGGAGGGATCGTTTCGTAGATCACGAGAGTCTCTTTGGAGATCAGCCTTTGTTTATAGTCGAAAAACTCTACTTGCATTTCAATATTTCGGATGGGGACGTGGCTGTTGTTGGTGATCAACATTTTTAGATGGTGTCCGCCACGGCAGCTTGGCTGTACGGAGAGGGGGCTCTCTGAAGACCCCTGCATTTTTCCTAGCTGCGTCCGGGCTGCCTGCCCTGAGGCGTTATTTGCCTGCGCTGCATAGGAAAAATATTGCTGCGCAAGGCTGTTATTCCCTTCTTTAAGAGCCACCTGCCCTAGAAAATAGTAGGCGTCAGCGGAGGGGAGGAGCTCATTGCTTTTGTCTAAGTCGAGCTTAGCTAAGGTGTAATCTCCCATCTTATATTCAAGGCGTCCCCTCTGCAGGTAGTAGTCAAAGTAGTCGGGATATAAGTCTATCGCTTGGGTAAACGAGGCTAGCGCATCGTTGTATTCTCTGAGTTCTACCTCTGCTTTGCCTTTGAGGTTGTAGAGATGGGGCTCTTTCGGCTCTATGGCAATGCCGGAGACGGCAAGGTCGTAGGCTTGCTT
>JAHFTP010000006.1 GCA_023265495.1 Chlamydiota bacterium | reverse complement strand
TTCGCATCGAAGGGGAGCAGATCGTCAGATCCTTCTCCGACACCTACCCATCTAACGGGGATTTTCAGTTTCTGGTAGATGGCAAGAATGATTCCTCCTTTGGCGGTGCCGTCGAGCTTGGTGAGTACCAGGCCCGTAAGAGGAGTATATTGATGAAAGGTCTCTGCTTGGTCTACTGCATTTTGCCCGGTTGTTGCATCGAGGATCAGAAGGGTCTCTTGTGGCGCGGAAGGAACTAGCTTGCTGCAGACTCTTTTAATTTTTTCTAGCTCTTGCATAAGATCTTTTTTATTTTGTAGACGGCCCGCAGTGTCTATGAGTACAACGTCTGCTTGCCTCGCCTTGGCGGCGCTGATCGCATCGAAGGCGACCGCAGAGGGGTCGCTGCCGGGCTTTGATTTGATGATATCTATAGAGAGCCGCTCCGCCCAGAGGGTGAGTTGCTCTATTGCTGCTGCTCTAAACGTATCTCCCGCTGCGAGGAGTACTTTTCTTCCTTCTTTTTGCAGGAGTTTGGCAAGTTTTGCAATGGTCGTCGTCTTCCCGCTGCCGTTGATTCCCACGATGAGGATCACAAGGGGTTCTTGCTTTGGGAAGGACAGCTCCTTTGGTGGAACGGCATTAAGCAAGGATAAAGCTCTCTTGTGAAGGATAGATAAGATTTTTTCTATGTCGTTTGTAGGAGAGAGTCGCAGCTCTTGTTTGAGATGGTCGATAAAATCTTGCGCGCAGCCATGGCCTAGGTCTGCTTCATAGAGTATTTGCTCTAGTAGCTCAAAGGTAGACTCGTCCCACGGCTTTCCAAAAAGGGCTCTGATGCGAAAGCCTAAAATAGATCGTGTTTTGGAAAGAGCTTTATGTAACTTGTGCAAACTACTTTTTATAAAAGTAAACATGATATTGATTTTTAGAGTTGATGGAAAAGTTTAGTCTATCAGATAAGGGATTTAAAAGAGAAGGAGAGGAAATTTTCATGAATGTCCACGAGTATCAAGCCAAGGAAGTCTTGAAAAAATATGGAGTTCCCATCCCAGCCTTTGGTGTGGCTTCTAAGGTGCATGAGGTGGAAAAATGTATCGGGCAACTCGGCTTAAAAGAGGCGGTAGTGAAGATTCAAGTACATGCCGGCGGCAGAGGGAAAGCCGGTGGTGTGAAGTTTGCAAAGACACCGGAAGAAATCATTTCTGTAGCTGAGCATTTGATCGGCATGAAGATGGTCAACAACCAAACGGGCCCTGAAGGAGTGGTTGCCCATAAAGTGCTTATATCAAAACCACTCGACATAAAAAAGGAGTATTACCTCGCAGCCGTCATGGATAGAGAGCAAGCGAGGCCGATCCTCATTGCCTCCCCAGAAGGAGGGATGGAAATCGAGGAGATCGCAGAAAAACATCCGGAGAGGATCCTGCAAATACCGATAGAGCTTTCTGGAGAGGTGCGCCCTTATAGGCTTGTGCGCCTTGCCAATTTCATGGGATGGAAAGACAAACAAGCAGCAGCCGGCATGCAGCTGGCCAAGGCTTTAGCCAAAGCTTTTATTGAGACGGATGCTTCCCTTCTAGAGATCAACCCATTGGTAGAAGATCCACAAGGATGTTTATGGGCGCTGGATGCAAAACTCAGCGTTGATGACAATGCCTTGTTTAGACAGCCGGAGATCGCAGCTTTCTACGACCCTACGCAGCAGTCTAAATCAGAAGAAGATGCAAAGCAATACGACTTGGCCTATGTTGCCTTAGATGGAAACATCGGCTGCATGGTCAATGGCGCAGGTCTTGCCATGGCTACCATGGACCTCATTTATCACTATGGAGGTAAGCCTGCCAATTTCTTAGATGTGGGAGGGGGCGCCTCCAAAGAGAAGGTGGCTGCCGGCTTTAGAATCATTTTAGAAGATCCCAAAGTAAAAGCGATCTTAGTGAATATCTTTGGCGGCATTATGAACTGCGCCACACTCGCTGAAGGGATCATCGAAGCAGCAAGGGAGTTTTCCATTAACGTGCCTCTTGTCGTGCGCATGGAAGGTACAAACGTGGAGCAAGGGAAGAAATTGCTTAAAGAATCTAAACTTGCAATAACCACAGCGGACGGCCTAGCCGAGGCAGCAGAAAAAGCTGTAGCCGTTTTACAGAGAAGGTAGGAGCAAAACAGTGGCAATACTCATCAATAAAAACACCAAAGTCCTCACACAGGGGATCTCCGGCAAAGCAGGCAGGTTTCATACAGAACAAGGATTGTTGTATGGAAGCGCCTTTGTAGGGGGCGTCACTCCGGGAAAGGGAGGACAAGAAATTTTGGGTCTTCCCGTCTTTGATACGGTCTATGAAGCAAAGAAGGTAACGCACTGCGATGCATCCGTCATTTTTGTGCCGGCGCCTTATGCGGCAGATGCTATTTTAGAAGCAGAAGATGCCGGCATTGCACTGATTATTTGTATCACAGAAGGGATCCCTGTCCGCGACATGGTAGAGGTGAGCCGGGTGATGCGCACCAGTAAAAAGAGTCGACTCATCGGCCCCAACTGTCCTGGGGTGATTACTCCGGATGAATGTAAAATAGGGATCATGCCGGGCTACATCCACAAAAAAGGGAAAGTCGGTATAGTGTCCAGGTCTGGCACTCTCACCTATGAAGCTGTTTGGCAGACAACAGGCCTAAACCTCGGACAATCCACTTGCGTCGGCATAGGAGGAGATCCGCTCAATGGCACCAATTTCATCGATGTCCTCAAGCTTTTTCAAGCAGACCCCGCAACGGAGGCGATCCTCATGATTGGAGAGATTGGCGGTTCGGCAGAAGAGGAAGCTGCTGCTTGGATCAAGAAAGAGTGCACCAAGCCCGTTGCCGCATTTATTGCGGGGCAGACAGCCCCGCCAGGCAGACGCATGGGACATGCCGGCGCGATCATATCCGGCGGTAAGGGAACAGCTAAGGAAAAGATGGTAGCATTAAAAGAAGCGGGAGTTTTTGTGGCCGAGACGCCAGCAGAGATGGGCGCGAAGATGGCGCAAGCCATAAAAGAGAGAAAATGATCAGAATTCGAGGTAAGATCCCTATTACGATCTATCCTACTTTTTGGCTGATGGCAGCGCTGATAGGGTATATCAACAGCTTCAGTCTCGTAGGGACTCTCATATGGATAGGGATTATTTTTGTCTCTGTCTTATTTCATGAGTTCGGCCACGCGATCACTGCCTATACCTTTGGGCAAAAGCCCAGGATAGAACTTGTCGCTCTCGGCGGCCTTACCTACCACGATGGGAGCAAACTAGCATTTTGGAAACAGTTTTTCATCGTATTTAATGGCCCCTTATTTGGGTTCCTTCTATTTCTCTTTGCCTCTATGCTTTTGCAGGCGCCGGCATTATCGCAGGGGACTGTTGCAAGTATACTTACCTTAATACAGCTGGTGAATTTGTTTTGGACGATAGTGAATTTAGTTCCTGTCATGCCGCTCGATGGTGGACAGCTTCTGCGCATCGTATTAGAATCGATCTTTGGCGTAAAAGGATTTCGGTATGCTCTTGTTGTCAGCACAACACTTGCGGCTGGTGCCAGCCTTTTTTTCTTTCTCTATCAGACATTCATACTAGGAGCGCTCTTCTTCCTCTTAGCTTTCCAAAGCTATGATTCTTGGAGAAAGACAAAAATGCTCTCCGATACCGACCGGAGCGACCTTCTCAAAAAAACGCTGCAGCAAGCAGAAGAGATCCTCCAAGCGGGGAACAAAGAGGAGGCCATCAAATCCTTCGAGAAAATTAGAACGGAAGCGAAGAAGGGGATCCTATTTAACCTGGCAACGCAGTATCTTGCTTTCCTCTATTATGAAAAAGGAAATGTCAAAGAAGTGTATACCCTTCTTTTCTCTATCCGCTCCGAGCTCCACGCCGATGCTCTCTGCCTTCTGCATCGCGCAGCCTTCGAAGAAAAAGACTACCCTCTTGTCATTGAGCTCTCCGGAGAGTGTTTTCAAGCGGTCCCCACGGTGGAGACCGCTCTTCGCAATGCCTACGCGCATGCACACCTATCTCAGGCCGATGCATCGATCGGCTGGCTACAGACAGCTCTCCGCGAAGGGCTGCAAAATGTCGAGGAGATCCTCCACCAGTCATCGTTTGACGCTATTCGCAACGATGCACACTTCATCCACTGGGTGAATTCATTAAAGGGTTCTTAAAAAGATTTGCTCTTCACCAGAATTAACTGAAAGTTTATGGTTCCAGGAGATTTTAGCCGGAGGACCGGCTTGAGGAAAGTTGACAAGTTTTTTTTCTATTCTTGCAGTTTTTGGGAGGGCTCAGACGCTCTCAAAGGGAGCATCTGAGCTTTGCAGTGTAAGTGACTAATCGAGCTTAATAGAATAGAAACGAGTCATAGAGCCATGTTTAACCAAGATAAGAATTCTGTTTTTGCTACCGGCATCACACATAGCCTCATTAAATTCGTCGATGTTTGTCGTTTTTTTATGGTTCACCGCGAGGATCAAAAAGCCGGGACGCATGCCTGCGCTAGACGCAGGAGATCCGGGTTTCACCTTTGTAATCACCACCCCTTCTTCTCCTGCCGGGTAGCCTAGCTGTCTGGCTATCTCAGGGGTGATCGTGTCTACTTCGATCCCCAGTTTCTGCGCTACGCCGCTAGAGGATAGTGTATCTGACGCTGTACCTAAGGTGACAGAGATCATTTGCAGAGACCCTTTTCTATTTACCTTTAGGTTCACGGTAGTTCCGGGGCTCATCAGGGAAATTTCATTTCTAAATCCGCCGAGGGATTTGATCGGCGTCCCGTTATATTCTACGATGATGTCCCCTTGTTTTAAGCCGGCTTTGTCAGCAGGAGAGCCTTTGACTACTTCAGAAACAAGGGCTCCTTCTGCTTTTTCTAGGTTAAAGGCATCTGCGATGTCTTTATCGACGGGTTGCAACGAAACGCCTAGGAAACCTCGTGTGACAGATCCTTTTTCTATAATCTGGTTCATGATGAGCCTTGCCATGTTACTGGGAATAGCAAAGCCTATGCCCATATATCCACCACTTCTGGAAACGATTGCTGTATTGATCCCAATCACTTGGCTACTCAGGTTCAAGAGGGGTCCTCCTGAATTGCCCGGGTTAATGGCAGCATCTGTTTGGATAAAATCTTCTAAGTCTGTAATACGCAGGTTTTGTCTTCCTTTAGCGCTGACGACACCCACTGTAAGCGATGCTTCCAGCTGGAAGGGGCTTCCAATAGCTACTACCCACTCTCCTATGTCCATAGCGTCAGAGTCGCCAAGCTCTAGGTAAGGGAGGTTTTTTCCATCAATTTTTACGATAGCGATATCAGTGTGAGGGTCGGAGCCGACAAGAGTGGCATCCATCTCCTTGCCGTCATTTAAAACAACAGTGATCTTATCTGCTCCTTTAATTACGTGCGCATTAGTCATTACATACCCATCTTGGCTGACGATGAAGCCGGATCCTTGGCTCATCTGCGGCATGGGTTTTTGAGGGCCCCTTTGCGGCGCCCCAAAAAAACGATTAAAAAAATCGTCTCCAAATGCATCAAAAGGGTTTTGCTGGGCCATCTCCTCCTCGCTTGCTGTAGATTCTACCTTGATGAACACAACAGCGGGTATGGCTTTCTTTGCAACGGACGTAAAGGACTTTGCTGTTTGATCCGGTGAGCAGACGCAAGATGGCTGTGCTGCAGTAGCAGTTTCTGCAGAGGATAGGGGGGCGCCTAAAATGGTGGTAAGCACACAGATCGATGTTAACAGATGGGATGACATAACTTTGTTACCTCTTTATGCGATGAAAAGAAGTCAGTGTACAAAGAGGGGGAGAAAAGCTCAATTAAGAAGAGAAAAATATTTACTTACTGCTGTGAGCGGGTAAACCTACTGTGTTATAGAATAATTTATGTAAAAACTTTTGTTTTATACTTATATTTAAGTATGTTTTATTATTATTCTAATTTATGTTTGTTTGTAAATTATCTAATTTAGATGAATTTAAACTGATGATATTATATGATAATTTCGAAGTCAGGCTTGTTGGTTTGATTATATTAATATAAATAATAACAATTAAAAATAAGGTGTATTATGTCAGGTTTAACAACAGTATTCGGTAGATTGCATCGTGGAGCTGTTGCTCCGGAAATAAGCGAAGAGAAGGTTGTAGAGAAGACTTCTCAGACAGAGGTAGACTCTCGTGTTAAGAAAGTAAAAGAACAAGTGCAAGCAAAGGGTGGTTTTAACGTAGCTTCGGACGTACTAGTACCGGGGACGGGGTGTCTTGCGTTGGCAGCCATTGTTGTCCTATCTGTACTTACTTTAGGAACTGCAGGGATTGGGCTGGCTGTGGTAGCCGGACTCGCCTTGATTGTTCTGGCTGTCCACATCGCTTATAGAGCTTACCAAGAAAGACAGCAATCATTACCGGAAAAAGAAGTTACATCAAATGCCGTCATGCAGCCGGCAGCAAAACAAGAACAGAAAAAGCTAACGGTGCAATGTGCCCTACAAACAGGCGAGCGCTTAGAGATTAGGGGCAACTGCACCGAATTGAACGACTGGAAAAAGGGAAAAGCTTTGCCAGTTGTGGAAGGTCAGGAAAATGCATATGCACTTCCATTGTCAGCTACGCTCAAAGACAAAGAATACAAAATTGTGCTGGTCACTGCAGGTGGAAAAGACCATTGGCTAAAAGGAGCTAATCGTCGAATAGGAGACGGAGACATAGCTCTCACTCTTCAAAGATCTGATTTCGAATAAACAAACACCCAAGCTACAAGGGCCCTATGGGCCCTTTTAGCTTCTCTTATTGATTGAGAGGCATGGTAGGCAGTGCCTTTTTCTTTGTACCGAGTAGATGATTTTCCTTTTCAATGAGCTCTTTCCCTCCAAAGGCGACAATGACAGCTTGCTCTTTCTTAGCAAGCAGCTCTGTTTCAATAGCATGTTGGATTTGTTTTTGAGTCAAAGAGAGAACATGATCTCTATACTCTTGTTTCATTTGGGGAGTTTTTCCAACGCGTAGCCAGCTATATCCTAGCATGGCGCGGCTGCCAGGAGAAACAGGACTGTCCAGATACTGTACTGTTCCTAGCTTAGCTTCTTCTAGGTCCTGTGCATTAAACTCTCCTTGAGCAATAGCTGTCAGTGCATCATCGAACACCTCTAATGTGCTGGCTATGTGTGGATCTCTGTAGGAGTGGAAGTAGAAATTACCATTCATAGCGTTATAGCTGGCGCCGCAGCCATAAGCTCCTCCTTTCTCTCGGATCTTTGTGTGGAGAACTTTGTTGTCTAATAGATGTGTGGCTACTGTCAGTGCGGGAGCATGGGGGTGGATATAGCTGATCGTTTGATAGGCTTTGACGTTGTAGGCCACTTGTGAGGCAATGGGGCGCGCTTGCGAAGGGACTTCCTTTAGCTTATAATCGCAGTGCCAGGGAGTATGCTTTTTATCGGGCAGAGAAGAGGCCAAATCAAAGAAATTCTTCTTTTCTAAAGTATCAAAAGATTTGCTGTCGCAAGAGAGAATAAGATGGGGGTTATGGCAAGTAAATAGGTTGCTGTGTATTTCTACGAGTTTGTCGATGAGATTAACTATGTTTTTCTTAGATAGATCTTTGGCTAGCTTCTCAATTGCTCCGTAGTAATGAAGCCCAAGGCTTGATTCTGTAAAGTGATTGGCAACAGAAAACTCGCTGAGCGCTAGCTGTATAGCGTATCTCATAGCATTACGCGTGAGCTTATTGTGCAAATTTGTATAAATTTGTAGTACGAGCTCCTCAATTCTCGTGCTATCTGCAATATGAGGAGAGGAGATCATATCTGTAAATAAAGCAAATAGTTTATCTGCTTTTCTCGTTAGCGCTTTTCCCCTAACGACCAGGGACGGCTTCATGGCATTTTGATCTAGCGCTTGTACATATAATGCGGAAGAAAACCCTACTCCACCCGTATGCAGTTGCGTATATTCTAGATTGCTTACATAGTCCCTTTTGCCGGCACCTAGTTCGGGCAAGACCGTAAGAAGAAGTTGTAGGTAGGGAAGGTCCTCATCCGGGAGATAGGCGAGGTCAAAACTTAAATCGGCATAGAGGATATGGTTGGTAAAGCAGTCATGATGATACATTTCTAATGGATGTTTCGCTCTGGTCTCTAGAGGGAAATCTCTGGCAAGAACGGGAACATCTTGTAGAGTAACTTTGGGAAGACAGCTAAGATCTTGTTTCTCCAGGCTTTTTTGTAGCGCCTCTAAAGCATCCGTTCGGGTGATGATCCGATTTTTTTCTTGGGTAGAGAGGGCCTGCTGTATTTGTATTAATGTTTCTCTCTCTTGCTGCAGCTCTTTTTGCGGGAGCTCCGTATCCGGGATCATGGTAATGCAGGCAAAGTGCGCATTGTTTAGGAAGTATTTTTCGATGATGCTGGGTAGATAGCTAGGATCTTCCGTCTTCTTGAGAAGCTGTTCAAAGAGGGAATAAATTTTTAATGCATTTTCTGGTTCACAGCCGTGTTGCTTGGCTAGGGCAGAGCGGAAAAATAGCGTCAGACCAAAAGGAGTGTGATCTCCACCAATTTCTAACCTAGAAAATTCCAGTTGATGGATGGCTGCCTCTATCAGATGGTGTGCTATGGGTTTTTTTGCAATTTCTCTTAGTGAAGAAAATAGGACCTCTTCGAGTTTTTTCGCATCGTCCGCTGAGCACCCCTTACAGGTAATGACATAGGGCACTTCACTCATCTCTACGTCCATGAATGCTTCTGCCTGGGTACAGAGTCCTGATTTGAGGATCCTCTGTTTCAAAGGGGAGGCGTCCGTCTCCATAAGGATGCTGTCTAATACGGTTAAAGCGAGGACCTCTTCTTGGCTCTGTAAGGGGGCAGTGAGCCAGCCAAAAGAAATAATGGCCTTGTCGGAGAGATTTTCACTTTCTTGGATGGGGTAAGAGAGAGTTTTTCTCACCGGAGTTTGCAATCTTTTCTGTAAGGGTATAGGAGGCAGGGGCGACGCTTTTACTACGTTTTTGAGCTCCTTTTCCTGTAGAAAATCCAGATGTTTTTTTAGGGGCAAGTTCCCATAGAAGAAAAATAGGCAGCGGCTGGGATGGTAATACGCCTCGTGGAACCCGATGAGTTCTTCATAGCTTAAAGAGGGGATCTCTTTGGGGTCTCCTCCCGAGTTGTACGCATAAGGGAGATCTGGCGTGAGAGAGGAGAGCATCGCATGCCATAGCCTACTATCGGGAGAGGAAAGGCTTCCCTTCATCTCATTAAATACAATGCCCTTGTACTGAAGGGGAGAGTTTATGTCTTTGCTATCAGAAAATTCGAGACGGCAGCCTTCTTGCAAAAAGCTCTCTTTTTTCAGTTCGGGATGGAATACTGCATCGAGATATACATCCAAGAGGTTGTAAAAGTCGGTCTCCACTTGAGATGCAGCGGGGTAGCAAGTGAAGTCAGATCCGGTAAAGGCATTCATAAACGTATTGAGGCTTCTTCTTGTCATAGAGAAGAAAGGATCTTTTACCGGAAACTTTCTTGACCCGCAGAGCACGGTGTGCTCTAGGATATGAGCTACGCCATTAGAACTACTTGGGAGGGTTTGAAAGGAAAGACAAAACACGTTTTCAGGGTCATCATTTTCAATGTGGATAATATGAGCGCCTGAGGAGATATGTGTTAGCTCTCGCAGGGTGCAGCTAAGTTCTTCAATGCGTGTAAGCTTGGTAACAACAAAATCTAAATAACTATCACCCAGTTTCACAAGAAACGTTCTACTCATGATATCCTCTGTAACTTACGCAATTATAGAGGAAATAAATCTTTTTTCCAATAGGAAAGGATGAGTTGCCTCTGTCAGGCAAATGGATAAGGAGGAAGAATGGTATTCTTCCTCCTTTAAAAGAGGTTAGTTCCAAACGAGGTTGGCCGCAGATTGATATTCATTGACTCTTGTTTCAAAGAAATTCTTTTCTTTGCCGAGGTCAATGGTTTCACTCATCCAGGGGAAGGGGTTCTTTGATTTATAAATGGGTTTCAGCCCGATCCTTTCCAGTCTTCTATCCGCGATGTATTGTACATAGTCGCGGAACATAGGAGCAGTAAGTCCTAGGATCCCTTTGGGCAGGCAGTCCTTAGCGTAGTTATACTCTAACTCTACTCCCTGCTTGATGAGCTCGATAATATGGGCTTGGAACTCGGGGGTCCATACCTCGGCATTTTCTTCTTTGATGCCGTTGATGAGGTCGATGCCAAAGTTTAGATGCACTGTTTCATCGCGTAGGATGTATTGGAACTGCTCGCCAATGCCTGTCATTTTATTTTGACGTAGGAAGGAGAGGATCATCACAAAGCCACTATAGAAGAAGATCCCTTCCATAATGATGTAATAGCCGATGAGGTTTTCTAAGAATTTTTGTGTTCCTTCTTTTGTTGCTGTAGAAAACCCTTCTTTTAAGATGTCCTCTGTGATTTTCATCTCAAAGTCATCTTTACTATGGATGGAGTTGACTTCGTTATACATGTTAAAAACCTCTCCCTGGTCTAGGGCAAGGGATTCAACGATGTAGTGGAACGTATGCGTATGGATCGCTTCTTCAAAAGATTGTCTTAAGAGGTATTGTCTTACTTCAGGGTTTGTCACATGTTTAAATATCGCGAGGACGATGTTATTGCCTACGAGGCTCTCCGCTGTGCTAAAGAACCCAAGGTTCCTCATAATGACGAGTCTTTCGTCCGCAGAAAGGTCGGCTGATTTCCATAGCTCTATATCTTTTGCCATGGACACCTCTGTAGGCATCCAGTGGTTGGCGCAGCCATTGAGGTAATGTTCCCATGCCCACTTATATTTCAGGGGCATAAGCTGGTTGACATCCACTGTGTTACAGTTAATGAGTCTTTTTTCTGAAACGTGCACTCTCTTGCTCGTGTCCGTCTGCTCATTGGAAGATGGGGTGCTGCCATTTTTTTTGGTGTCTTCAAACTCTAACATAATTGTACTCGCTCCTTTTTTTTAAAATTATTGGCAACTTTCGCATCCTTCTTCTAGGCTGCAGCTTATGGGTCTTACTTTTTTTGGGGCTTCTGCCGGCTGTATAGGTTCTTCCACAGCTGCAGGCGCTTGTCTATCTACTTGGATATTGCTCGACGCGGATTTGTTCTTCATCCATCTCGGTTGCAGCCCTCGTTTATTAATGTCTGTAGTGGACTTTTCTATCTGCGTAGCGGCGAGCGTCCTCAAATAGTAGGTGGTCTTCAGTCCCTTCGTCCAGGCAGATAGATACATTTGGTGGAGTTTCTTTCCACTTGGCTCAAAGAGATAGAGGTTCAACGATTGGCCCATGTCTATCCATTTTTGTCTGCGGCTTGCACACTCAATCATCCACTCGGGATCTACCTCAAAGGAGGTCAGGAAGACTTGTTTTACCTCGGAGGGGATCCTGTCAATCTCTGAGATGGATCCATCAAAGTATTTAAGGTCGTCGAGCATATGCTCATCCCAAAGATCGAGTTTCTTGAGTTTTTCTACTAAGAACGTATTGGGGATCGTAAACTCTCCAGACAGGTTCGATTTGACATAGAGGTGTTTGTAAGTGGGTTCTATGGACTGCGTCACTCCCGTGATGTTAGATATCGTGGCAGTTGGCGCAATTGCCATCGTATTGCTATTTCTCATGCCATACTTTTTGATGCTCTCGCGCACCGGCTGCCAGTCGAGCGTTGACGACTTGTCTACATCGAAATATCCTCCGCGCTCTTTCTCTAAAAGGTCCAAGGTGTCGATAGGCAGCAGACCCCTTTCCCACTTGGATCCTTTATACGTGGAGTAAGGCCCTTTTTCTTTGGCCAGCTCACTCGAGCTGAGGATGGCATAGTAGGAAACGAGCTCCATGCTCTTATCTGCAAACTGGACAGCATCGTAGCTGGCGTAGCTGATATCTTGCATGTAGAGGGCATCTTGGAAGCCCATGACTCCAAGGCCGATGGGTCTGTGTTTGAGGTTGGAGTTTTGTGCTTCGGGGATGGGATAGAAATTGATGTCGATGACGTTGTCTAGCATCCGCACTGCAGTGCGTATGGTGGAGGCCAGCTTTTTCTCGTCGACGCCCTTGGCTGTCATATGTAGCGCTAAGTTAATGGAGCCCAAGTTGCACACAGCCGTCTCGGAGACGGAGGTGTTGAGTAAGATCTCTGTGCAGAGGTTGGAGCTGTGCACAACGCCCATATGATCTTGAGGAGAGCGAATGTTGGATGGATCCTTGAATGTCACCCAGGGATGTCCCGTCTCAAATAACATGCTAAGCATCTTGCGCCATAGTTGTAGCGCTTCAATTTTTTTGTGGAGCTTGAGCTTGCCTTCCTCTGCCATCTTCTCGTACTGGACATAGCGTTTTTCAAAGGCTTGTCCATAGAGGTCATGCAGATCTTTGACATCGCTTGGGCTGAAGAGTGTCCAAGAGCCATTTTCTGCCACGCGCTTCATAAATAGGTCAGGGATCCAATTAGCCGTATTCATGTCATGAGTACGTCTTCTTTCGTCGCCCGTGTTCTTCCTTAGCTCTAAAAAGTCTTCGATATCGAGATGCCAAGTCTCTAAATAAGCACACATAGCTCCCTTGCGTTTTCCCCCTTGGTTGACCGCTACGGCTGTGTCATTGGCTACTTTAAGGAAGGGGATGACGCCTTGGCTCTTGCCATTGGTCCCTTTGATGGTGGCGCCCGTTGCACGGACATTTGTCCAGTCGTTGCCAAGGCCTCCTGCCCATTTGGAGAGCTGAGCATCGTCAGAGACGATTTTAAAGATGTGAGACAAGTCATCCATGACGGTGGAAAGATAGCAGGAACTAAGCTGAGAGTGGTTTGTCCCTGAATTGAATAGAGTCGGTGTGCTCGATACAAAGTGGAAGGTGGATAGCACATTATAAAACTCTATAGCTCTTTGGTTCTTTTGCTCTTTTTCTCCTACGGCAAGGCCCATGGCGACGCGCATCCAGAAGATTTGCGGCGTCTCCAACCGTCTTTGCTCTTGATGGATGAAGTAACGGTCATAGAGCGTCTGTAGGCCCAAATAGGAGAAAAGGTCGTCTCTTTGTAGCTGCATGGCTTTTGCGAGCATGTCGAGGTCAAAATCGAGAAGAAGAGGAGATACTCTTGCTATATCTACTCCATGGCGCAGGTATTTTTTAAAGTACTCTCTATGATGAGATTCTAATGAGGGATCAGAGGCAGAGATCTCCATCGTTTCTCTATAGAGAACATCTAAAAGAAGTCTTGCCGCAACGGTAGAGTAGGCAGGTTCTATTTCAATCTTTGCCCTTGCTGCCATAATAGTGGCGAGATCTACTTCATTTTCTTTGATCTCTTCATAGAAGTTTTTAATCGCTGCGTCTAGCAGAGCCTCTGCAGAAGTGAGGTCTTCCAGGCCGCGGCATGCATGCTTGAGCCTGTGGTGGAGCTGGGCTTCTGTTATGAATTTTTTCTGCCCGCCTTGGTTAATGATAATGAACTGTCTTTGTGCCAGATCTTCTTGAGGTTTTTCTTCTTGGTGAGAGGCAGACTGCTCTCCCAGTGAGGCTCTGTGGAGGATGTAGTCTTTAGCTACATGGAAAAAGCCCTCTCTCATCATTTGTTGTTCGATCTGGTCTTCGATAAAAGAAGAATCAAGAGATTTTCCTTCTTTTGTTAAGCTCATAGCCCTGGCTACTACCTTTTGCGTAAGAAGGTTTACTGCATCAATGATAGAAGAGGAGGATGGACCTTCTACCTGCTTATTTCTTCGGAAAGCCTCTTCAATGGTCGAGGCGATCTTCATGGGATTGAATCTAACAAAAGAGCCGTCTTTTCTACATACTTTCAGGTTTTGGGGAGAATCTTCTCGCAGCGCTTTGTGTGAGTCTCTATAGATGATATAGCCCCTTGCTACGTCGTGATGCCCTGTTTTCATAAGAGTGACTTCCACCATGTCTTGGATCCCTTCAACAGTGAGGCAAGCTCCTTTTGCTGCTAAAGTAAGGAGATGCTTCACCACAGAGTCTGTTACTTCATCGATGCTAGTTGTCAGCTCTGAAGGAAGAGGTGCGGCTCTATCTACCGCTTTCATTTCTCGAAAAGCAGCTTCTATAGCTGTATAGATCCGATCCCTTCTAAAAGGCACTAATGACCCGTTGCGCTTAACAACGGTAAAAGAGTTCTTTTCCTGTGCAGAGGCATCTTTATTCCCGGATTTAGTCTGTTTGCTTTGTGTGGCGGCTGCATTATTTTCTTCTTTTACATGACTGCTGTTTGACATATGAACTCTCCTATTACATGGCCTTTTATAGTTAATCTCTTATTCATAAAGCTACCGCATAAGGCCCTAACTCTCTTAAGTCGCTAAGGTCTTTGTATCGTAGTGGTGTGTTATTTGTGTTGGTACTACATGTGGTAGTTTTGCTCTTCTACATACACCATATATAGTAGTTTCTATCTTTTAGTCTAGAAAAAAAAAGATTTTTTTTTTGCTGTTTTCAACCGTCAAAATTTGAAGGAATTACGACAAAAAAATGGGGGTGTGCCTATCTTTTTTTTGTGCCAACTTTTTTTCTTTTTTAGGGTTTTCAACTGCAAGTTGTATGGGTGTGCCCGATTTGTCATTTTCTTCTTATTTTTTTTTTGTTATATTGATATTAACATACTCTGGCTTGAAGGAATGCTTATGCGTAAAGTAAATGTAATCCCCAATATGATCACAGCTTTTGGACTTGCTTGTGGCTTATTTGTTATCTTCAAACTCATCATAGCAGAACCGGGGGCGGGTACCCATCAAGTCATACAAGCCTCAGCGCTCCTCCTTTTGCTTGCGGCTTTTGCAGATCTCTTAGATGGGGCTGTAGCTAGAGCCATTCGAGCGGAGAGTGAGTTTGGGTTTATGTTCGACTCCCTAGCCGATGCGATCTCTTTTGGGGTGGCTCCCTCCGTCGTGCTCCTTAAAAACCTCTCGTTGCAGCAGGGGACGGGCCTTTCTCTATTTGCTGTGATTGGAGCGATGCTTTTTTCCCTTTGCGGCGTTTTGCGCCTCGTCCGATTTAATGTAAGGGCCAATGAAGCAAAAGGCAATGCTGATCTTGCCGCAGCGCAGAAAAAACACTTTACCGGCTTGCCCATCCCCTCGGCTGCCATGGCGGCTGTTTCCGCTAACCTTCTTCTCGCCTCTCCCTTTGGAGAAAAACTCTTTAACTTCTCCGACGAGGCAAAGGCGATCGTCTTGATATCCATCATGATTGTTTTGGGCTATTTTATGGTTAGCCGTTGGAAGTTCCCCAGCATGAAAATGCTCCATTTTAGGGTTCCTTCCTTCCAGCTCGTTTTCTTTACTGTATTTGTCGCTTTATTTCTGCTTTATGGGATCTTATATTTCTTCCCTATTGTCTTAGCAATAGTTGCTTGGGGCTATATTGTTCTAGCGTGGGTGCTTTCCGTGATTCGACTGATTGCAGGGAAAAAGTCGAAGACCTTGCAAGACTTTGAACCCGACGAAGAAGAAGAAAACTAACCTAAGTCTTATTAACTACGAGGTTTCTTTTATGGTCGACTGGGGTTTAGTGGGCATTGCCGGCCTTTCCCTCCTTTTACTTGCCCAGCAAAGAAGGGGTAAACACCTGCAAGTGCGCCTTGCCGTAGCAGAAGAGAAAAATCGGCAGATAGAGGCTGTGCAAATGGCTTATGAAGAAAAGGAAAGAGAGCTAAGCGCAGCTAGAGAAAGAATCGCTGCGCTAGTGGAAAAGCTCTCTTTTATGGGGAGTACGCAAGAAAAGCTTGTCGACACATTTAAAGCTCTCTCCTCTGAGGCTCTAGAGAAAAGCAACCGTAGTTTTCTGGATTTAGCTAAAGTCTCCCTCGAGAAACTGTATGAGGGATCAAAAGGGGAGCTAGATAAAAAGCATCAATCTTTTGTCGATCTGATAGGCCCTGTGAAAGAGGCTCTATCTAAAGTAGAGCAAAATATGACGCAGCTCGAAAAGGAGAGAAAAGGAGATCAAGAGGCTTTAAAAGAGCATTTAAAGTCTCTTGTTGAATCTGAAAAACATTTAAGACACGAAACTTCCTCCTTAGTCCGGGCCCTCAGAACGCCTATTGCTCGCGGCAGATGGGGAGAAATTCAGCTTCGCAGGGTAGTAGAGCTAGCCGGTATGGTGAACTATTGCGACTTTTATGAGCAGTCCTCCACAGAGACCGACGGAGCTATGCTCCGCCCCGACCTCCTCGTAAAGCTCCCCGGTGGCAGGCAGGTGGTCGTCGATGCCAAAGTTCCGCTTGAAGCCTACCTCGACGCTATGCAAACAGAAAATGAACAGGAAAAAGAAGTCAAACTGCTCGATCATGCCAGGCTCCTTCGCAACCACCTTCAATCTCTGAGTAAAAAAGCGTACTGGGAGCATTTTCAGCCCACCCCTGAATTTGTGATCCTTTTTCTTCCTGCGGAAAGTTTCTTTAGCGCCGCCCTTGAATCTGATCCCTCCCTCCTGGAATGGGGAGCAGAAAGAAAGGTGATTATCGCTACTCCAACCACGTTAATAGCTCTTCTTAGGTCTGTAGCCTACGGCTGGAAGCAAGAGAGCCTCTCTAAATATGCAGAGGAGGTGAGCCGGCTTGGAGGAGAGCTCTATAAACGTGTGCTCGACATGACCTCCCATTGGAGCAAGGTGGGAAGAAATCTTTCTCTCTCCGTAGAAGCTTACAACAAGACGGTAGGCTCCATAGAGAGCAGGGTCCTTGTAACGGCAAAGAAACTCCAAGAGCTGGGAGCCGGTAGCTCTGAAGACATAGACCCGGAGCTTGTTATGATTGAAAAGATCCCAAGGGAGTTTTCAGAGAAAAATGGTGTCAATTAAAAGAGAGCATCCATTGTCAATACGACATCTGCAGTTCCAAAATAGCCTGCATTTTTTTTCACTCCATAAGGGGAAATAAGTGTTAGAAAAACGTTTTTTTTACTTTTTGTATGGCTTAAGAAAATGCTCTTTTTTTCTCGGAGCTCCTTATCACAAGCCTTATTAATAACAAATTCCTCATTACAATATTTAATTTCACAAAGATTTATGCAGTTATCAGCACGATCAATAAGGAGATCTATTTGTACTCCTCTCTCGTTGATGCCCTTGGGCGGTTTATAAACCCATCCCGAGGCATTTGTCAGTACACCGGCGATGCCAAGGGCTTCTTTGATATTAGGAAGGTGCTTCAAACATAATATTTCAAAGGCATGACCTGCCCATGTGAGTCCAAAAGGGGTGTTATACACCTTCATCCAAAATTGATCATCCCATAACTGTAAATTGTTTTCCTTGGCTTGGGATTCCCACTTCAGATAAAACAAGGAATATTCATCAACGAGCCTATAGCGTATCTCTTTTTTTTGTTTGCCAAAATCTCTTATTGCTAGGATGAAGCCAGATTGCTCAAGTTCTTCAAGCACAAGATTCATTCCTCCTCCTGGTGAAAGACTGGTGAGTTCAGCGATGGCTGATTTCATTAATCCCCCAGGATGTGCTGCCAGAGCTTTTACAATGCTGACATGACGATGATGCAATTCAAAGAGGGAAGCATAGAGTTCGTTAAACTCATCGACGAGTGGACCATTGAAGCAGAGGCTGCTGACAATCTGAAGTGCGGAGAGTCCTTTTTGCACGAAATTGAGGTACTTAGGAACCCCGCCAATTGCCATATATATATCAACAATAGCCCTGCGATTTAGTTGGATACCTCGACTTTGCAAAAATTCTTCCGTCTCTCGTAAATCAAATGGAAGAAGACGGATATTAGCTGTTAGCCGTCCATGCAACCCTCCTTTGTTACGAACTATTTTTCTGATCATCCAAGAAGCTGCTGAGCCACATACAATAAGAATGATGCGATTGTCTTCTGATAAGTAACGATTCCAAATGTGGTCGAGATCTTGGAGAAATCCCGAACGTGCAGTGGCTAGCCAAGGGAGCTCGTCAAAAAAAAGGATAATACGCTTAGATCCCTGCACTTTTTCTATCGCTTTTCTTAAGAGAGCAAATGCCTCAAACCAGTTGGTGGGCGGCGTATATTCTTGGGACTTTCCGAATACTCTAGTAAATTCTTCTACAAAATTTTTTAATTGTTTATGCGTTGTTGCACCTTTTATTCCTGTAAGCGCGAAGTATAGGCCTTTGTTTTTAAAAAATTCTCTTACAAGAAAGGTTTTCCCCACGCGTCTGCGGCCATAAATAGCTAAAAACTCCGGTTTTTCTGACGAGTAGAGCTTCTCCAGCTCCTTCAGTTCCCGGCTTCGTGCAAAAATTGCATTGGACATAATGGCTCCTTTAGTACAAATCTCGCAGAATCTATGAATAAAAGCAAGATTCTGCGACTTTTAGCCTATATCTCGCAGAATCTATGAAAAAAATGGAGATTCTGCGACTTTAAGACATGGCTGCAGTGGCAGGTCTTGTTTTTTTATGTTTAACATGCTCATAATTAAGCATATATAATTAATCTTGGTAGACATAGTCTTTCGCTCTCAGCAATTCCCGCTAAAAATAAAATAGCGGTGTTTAAAAATATCTCACATCTTATTTATAATCAGATATTTAAAAATTACCGCCTTCCAACTGAAAAATCTGTACTTGTATTTGTGATGAGATTGTGATAAACTGTCATTAAATGAAGGATAGATATTGTTTGATCTATCACTAAAATCAGGGAGTGGTGGTCATGAACGAACGGATGATGCTTCAAGTTCTATTAGGAGAGTTTCGCGACAAGTTAGACGGTCTCAAAGATATAGTGATTAGGGAGGCGCAATTCCCTGATGCTCCTGGCAAGATTAAGGTAGCAATGGGGATGCGTCGTGCCGGGAAAACGTATTTTATTTATCAGCATATTCTAAAGCTACTCAGCGATGGTGTACATAAGACAACTATTTTGCATATCAATTTTGAAGATGACCGGCTTCTGCCATTAAATGAACAGAAATTAGCAAAGTTAGTGGATGCATTTTATGCATTATACCCTGAAAACCATGATAAGAAATGCTATCTTTTTTTCGATGAGATCCAAAATGTTGATAACTGGCCTATTGTTATTAGGCGTTTACATGATACGAAAAATGCAGAGATTTTCTTGACCGGCTCTTCAGCGAAATTGCTTAGCAAAGAGATATCGACAAGCCTGCGGGGACGTTCTCTAGCTATTGAAATCTGGCCGTATAGTTTTAATGAATATGTCGCAGCAAAAAAAATCTCCATTGACCGAAGTTTTTATGATAAAAAAACACAAGATAAACTCATCCAATTATTTCATGGTTATTTGTTGGAGGGGGGATTCCCGGAAATCACTTCATTTACGCCTGATGTGAAGCAGAGAACTCTGCAAGAGTACCTGGATGTAGCGATCTTTAGAGATATTATCGAACGACATGAAATTAAGAATCCTGTCGTTATCAAATATATGATTCTTTCTATGCTGCATAGTGCTGGTAAGCCGTTCACAATAAATAAATTCTACAACGACTTAAAAAGTCAGGGATATCAAATCGGTAAGGATATTCTTTATACCTATGTCGATTATATTGAAGATGCTTACCTAGCATTTTCTGTGGCCATTTTTGATAAGTCCATCCGAAAAATTCAGACGAACCCGAAGAAATTATATGCCATTGACCCCGGTATGATTAGAGCTGTAACTATGGATTATGAAAGTGATCTGGGCAGGCTTTTTGAAAATGTTATCTTTTTGGAGCTGAAGCGCCTTGGCTGTAAAGTACACTACTATCTCACCTCAGAGCGTTATGAAATAGACTTTTTAATCCAAACACCTCGAGGACAGAAAAAGTTTTTTCAAGTGGCTTGGGACATGCAGGATGCAAATACTGCGCAGAGAGAAGAAAGAGCTCTGCGTGCAGGAATGAAGGAGTTAAAGATCGAAGGGGAAATTGTCACGCTTGATTCCTATTTGCAAAGAGGCATTCAATTGTAGTCAAAAAAATGGAGGGAGTCACGAGTGTTTAATGGTTTGTATCCACTCATAAGGGATCCCTGCTTGTTTTCTGTGGTCTTCAAACACCACAAATCCCCTCGCTCTTTTTACTGTGAGTAGATCAGGGACATTATCTCTCCATGTCTGCCATTCAGGGGTGTTTACATCTTTGAATTTTTTTAGCCAACCGAGGCCGAAGGATACGTGGCTGATTTCATCTGCGAGGATTCTTTGCATGAGAAGGCTTGAGGCCTCATCTCCATGTCTGGCAAACGACTTGCCATAAAGAGGGGCAAAGTCGAGGTTGGCCTGCTCAAATGTGAGGCTCATGACGCTGACATAGCGAAGAGGGGAGGTGAGAAAGGGGACGTGAGACCAAAAGTGTTTATAAAGGGGAAGATCTCCAAATCGGACTCCAAGCTCTAGGAGTCTTTGTATATAGAGTCTTACATGCTCTTGCTCTTCCTTGAGTGTGTTGGCAAGTCCCTTGCGGAAGTGCTTGGGAGCTTGCGGGAAAGCTAAAAGAGCATAAGCCATGATTTCTACGGCTAAGAGCTCATGTCCTGCAAATCGATGCAAGCAGATGGCTCTTTTGTCTGAGCTGCCAAATTCATGAAAGGCGGGTAGTTTTTCTTCTTTAGAATGGCGTTTAAATTCCATGCCTTGTGGTCTTGATGGAGTTTCCCAAAGCAGAGCAGGGGGTGGTGTGTGGTCGGTTAACTCGTCAGGAGAAAGAAGTTTTTCTTCTAATGTATCGGCTCCAAGGATGCGATGAGCCCAATCGGCAAGTTCCATAAGTACGTGTTGTTGGCAGAGAAACAGAAGCTAAAAACTTGTTTTTAGCTTCTGTTTTCAAGGGGGGTTTTGTTGTTATTCAGCAGCAATTACGTAAAAGGCAGGGAAAGCAAAGTTGTTATTGGGTCTAGGGGCTCCCATAAGAGTGACTTGCTTGCCGACGAGTTGATCTAAGTTTACTTGTGTGCTATATACGTAGGCTACAGGCAGGTCTTTATCTCTTACAATAAAATTGCCTGGTTTACATTTTACTGGAGCTAAGTAGGGCTCGAGTATTCCGGTGATGGGAACAGCGGCCATTTTTTGCTCTGCGTAATACTCTTCCATATTTCTGTTGTCATTGATGCTCGACCAGCTTAAGTAGAGAGCCTCCTCTATAGGGTCCCATAGCTTCATTTTGTCCGTGACGCTCTGCAGCGCTGCGGCTATGGTTTTGACGGATATGTTACTTACGTCCTCATCAGATTGCTTACCGTCTAGATAGGCGATCCTTTTGTCGATATAGCTTTCTTGTAAATGGGTGAGGGCTTCTTTCGCTTTTTCTGTTAGGTCAGAAAACTCTGGAAAATCTGCAACAACAGCTTGGTAGGTTTGTGTGAGTTTTTCTAGATCAACTTCAGGAAAACTCTTTTTCATCTCCGACGAAGCTAAGAATGCAGCTGTTTCTAGCATTTGTTCTGCAGCATCTCGCTTAAGATCATATTTTTCTTTCATCTCGGGAGGGCCTGCGCGGTCAACTAGGTTTTTGGCTACATAGAAAGAGGTCTCCGCCGGAAGGGCAATCTCCATCCATTTGCTGTTGGAGCTGCAAGGGGCGCCTTCTACTTTATCTCCAGAATTGAGGTGAGCTAAAATGGGGGCGTCAGTAGATGGCTGCATGCGGATGTTTACGCGATTGCCTTCAATTGTATCATCCAAAACAAACTTTCTAAAGACATAGGCCTTCATGTTTCTTGGTGCTTCTACTACGTAGAAATCTTCTTTTTCTTCCACAACAGATACCATCTCTCCTTTGTTCAGCTCTCTGATAATTAAGCTATCTGTATCCGGATTCAGGCGCA
>JAHFTP010000106.1 GCA_023265495.1 Chlamydiota bacterium | reverse complement strand
AATCGGCCAATCTCATAGACAAAGAGGAAGTGATTCTTTTAGATAATCCGTTCAAAGGGCTCAACGCCTTTACTGTTTTTGTAGCTTCAACCCTAGAACAGGAAGAAGATGTGGTGAAAGAACTGCAGAAAATAGGAACGGTCAAGCGATTTCCTCTGAGTAATCAGAAAGGAATAGATTGCAGTGGTTTTACAGGGACAGTACTATCATTTAACATCACCCCCATTCAGATCTTAGGAGAAGAAAAGAACAATTTAATTAAGGTCTCGATTTTACTGCGTACAACTATTGAAATAGTAAAAACAAAGAATAATTTGATGGCGCCTATTTGGCTTGAAGAAACAGTAAGTCTTAAAGAAAATATACCACAAGCCATTTGCGAGACCATGGAAAAGCTGTCTAAACGGATTAAAGATGCTAATCTTCAAGAGAAACCTATTTTTTATACGTATCTTTGACCGACATACTTAGTATTGGCAGCCAATGCTTGTACGATATTTTCGAATGGACCATTTCTTTTAATTTGCAAGAAAAGCTATACTCCCGTCTTTAACAATGCTTACGATGAGAGGTCTTTTATGGTCGACAAGAAGAAGTTTGCGGAAGAAGAAGCGCTTGGATACAACATCACTATATTGGGAAGGAATGTACAAATCACAGAGGCGATGAAGCAGTACGCTTGGGATAAGCTGGTGAAGATTGAGCGTTTCCACAACCATATTATGGATTGCCACGTGACGATGGATATCCATAAGGTAGATCATTCTGTTACAATCATCGTGAAATTTGACCACTTTAAAATTAAGGCTCATGCGGATAGTACAGATATGTATGTGTCGATCGATCAGGCGATCGATCGCCTGCAAAGACAGCTGCGTCGCTGGAAAGAAAAAATCCAAGACCATAGTAAGAAGAAGCTCTCTGTTGTTGACATGAGAGTGAATGTGCTCCAAAGACCGTATAATGAGCTTGCAGACTATAACGCACAGATAGAAGCCGATCTGAAAAAGAAGCGCACAGAAGAGATTACTCCGGGAAAAATCATCGGTAATGAAACGCTTCCTTTGAAGACTCTCACATCAGACGAAGCAATTATGAAGATGGAGCTGTCGGGAGATCATTTCTTGGTCTATCGTGCGGAGGAAGATAGAAAGCTTAAAGTGATCTATCGCAGATCTGATGGAAACTATGGCGTCATCCAGCCGGAATAAAGGTTACCTATTTGATTCTCTAAGACAAAGATGGGTCGTTGCCACCCCTGAAGAGAAGGTAAGGCAGGGCCTGATCAAAATGATGACTGAGAAGCTCCTTTATCCAAAGGAGCTTCTCTCCTTAGAAAAAACTATCGCAGAGCTTCCCCACTTAAGCCATAAAAAGGGAGATGTCTTCCCGCAGAGAAGGATCGATGTCGTCTGCTTTGCAAAGAACATCCATTCGGAGCATCTTCTCTATCCTCTTCTTCTCATTGAATGCAAAGAGAGCGAGCACCATATCGCGATAGCGATAGACCAGGTTGTCGGGTATAATTTTTACGTGCAGGCCTATTTTCTTGCGGTGGCGTATCCGGACGGTATCCGTTTTGGGGTTTATGACCAAAAAAAGAAAGAGTATCAATTCTCCAGCTCGCTTCCTTCTTACACCACTTTATTACAATGGGTCAAAGGTCGTGGATAACACACTGTCTAACAAATCTTTATTTAAAAAGGAAATGGTAGAGGATATCGATGTTCTTTGCCTCTACGGCTTTGGGCAGGGGCTGCTCTACGAGGAGCTGCAACCTTGGCTGGAGGGGGATGCGGATAGGGCTGTTCTTTTTCTTATTGAGGAGGGAGAAACCCTTCCTTGGGGACATAGGGTCTTTTTTGATTCCAAGGTGCGTATTTGCTCGCCAGCAGAGGGTATAGACCACTGTTTTGCGCAGTATGTGTGGGAGTTTGTTTTTCTTCGTTTTGGGTATGTGATGAACCCGGAAGTGGCTCACAAAAAAACAGAAAATATTTTGCAAAAGTTTCGAAAAATCGAGTGGCACATACAGCTTTTAGCCTCCGACGCTCAAGATTTGACGAGCGCTGCGATGAAAAACACTGCTTTAAATATACAGTTTTTGAAAAGTCATTACGACTTTTCTTATAGAAAAGATGCGCTCAAAGGGGTTCCTGCAATCATATGTGGGGCAGGTCCCTCCTTAGAAAAGAGTTTTTCTCTGCTCAAGAGTCTCAAAGATAGGGCCGCTATTTTCGCAGGAGGAGCTGCTCTCTCTATTTTAAGTCTGGAGGGGATTACCTGTCATGTAGCTGCAGGGCTTGATCCTGACCCCTCGCTTGGGCGGTTTAAGGATTTCCATGGTTTTGAGACCCCTTTTTTTTATCAGGATCGATTTTCCTTTGATATAGCATCGAGGGTACACGCAGAAAAGATCTTTGTGCCGGACCACGGATCCAATCGTCTGAGAAATTGGCTACTAGACAAGGTGTCCATAGCGTCTACACCATTTGATGCGGGGTGGACTGTAACGAATATGGCTACTGCAATAGCCCATCATCTCGGCTGCGATCCCATTATTTTTGTTGGGGTGGATTTTTCTTTTAGGAGCTCATCTCCTTATGCCAAGGGGATGGCGGAGCAGGAGGTGGAAAGTACGCTTGCCTTGCCAGGTAAAGACGGTTTATTTTCTAAAAAAGATTGGCTTCTTGCCGCTTCTTGGACAGAGGACTTTATTGCTAAGCATACAGAAAGGACATTTTTGAATGTGTCGGAAGAGAAACAAACCTGTTTTTCCTGCCCTAGCATCTCCTCAGAGGAGCTACAAGAGCGGTATCTAAGAAGATACTTTGATCTGCAAGGGGTGATTCATTCCATGCAGAAGCTTCCTGCCGGAGATCATAGAGAGAAAAGTGTGTCCCTATGGCTCCAGTTGGAAGAGAGTGTCAAGCGCTGTGATGCTCTATGCAGCAGCCTTCTAGCCCTAATAGAAAAATATTACCCAAGTGATGCCACACAAAAAGGGGATTTTCTCTTAGCCGAGCTTGATTTACAAGAGGAGCTAGCGTACCATCTTATCATTGAGCCTTTATGGGGTGTCTGGCAGAGGGTGTTTAACAGAAAAAAAGAGGTGCCTATCTATTTCGGCGCCCTTAACCGGTTTCTTTTTTATAAAAAGATGATCCACATACAACTAAAAGAATTTTTTTTATGAGTAAAGTCACTTACGAAATCGGTCAAAGAAAACTACATATTGTCGATGAGGAGCTTGGTCTTTTTCTCGATGAACCCTTCTTGCTTCCTCGTGTAGGCATAGATCATAGCGACCTTGCGTATAGATATGTAGAGGAGAAAGATGATAAGGGATTCGTGCAGAGGGCCTATTTCTCTAGAGGAGATCTATGGCATGGAGAATATGTCACTTATTATGGGGAGGGAAAAATCGCATCCTCTGTTTTTTATCAGGAAGGTCTGTTACATGGCCCTTCCCGTTTTTTTAGTAGAGGAGGTCGGCTCCTTTCTGAGAGCTGGTTTTATGAGGGGAAACAGATAGGAAAATCTTGTCTGTATTATGAGTCCGGGGAGATCTACTCGATACAAAGATATAACTTTGGAAAAAAAGAAGGGCTGCATGAATATTTTTATGAAGATGGCAGCGTTAAAACGAAGATGTCGTTTGTAGGGGATCTATTAGAAGGCTCTGTTTTTCTTTTCTTTCAGGGAAATAGAAAAAAGAGAGAAATTTTTTTCGTAAGAGGGAAAAAAGAGGGCTTTGATAGGATTTGGAGCGAAGAGGGGATCTTACTCGATGAGGGAGAGTATTGTGGCGGATACCCCAAGGGAGTGCATCGCAGATGGCATAGAAATGGCAGTATCAAAGAAGAAGTTTTCTACCATACTACGAGTCGATTTGATTGCAGACGTTTTGATCAGCAAGGATGCTGTATATACGAGTCTCTTTATCTTCCCGATGGATCTTGTCAGGAGAAAAAGTGGAAGCCGCCCCACGGCCTTGTCGCGGTAAATGAGTGCCTTTAATGCAAGATGTCACATATGAGATTTTACTTGATCGGTTCCCTCAGATAGCTTTTGCGCTTAGCTACACATCGTTTCCTTCAAGCAAAGAAAAAGCTTCTCCTCTGCATAGCGATGCTATCGAAGAGGAAATAAGACGTTGGGAAAAAAACAGGGATTTTCAAGGAGTGGAGGTGATCTATCTCTATGGCCTTGGCAGCGGTGCTCATTATCTTGCATTGCAGGGCTGGCTCAAAGAAAAGCAGGAAAGGAGCCTGGTCTTTATAGAAGATGACCTTTCTGCGATTGAGGTGTTTAGGCAATCTGCCCTCGCTCATCCCCTCCTGTCTGATCGTCAAGTGCATATCAGTTATTTGTTACCGGAGGGATCTTGCAAAGACCATATGCAGGGTCTTGCCACAGAGTTTTTATCAGACCGTATCGAGGTGCTGGCGATAGAGAGTTATAAGAAAAATAAGAGGCGCACATACACCCAAATCAAAAAGCATCTTCTTGCCCATAGCTCTCTTATGCAGGCGCTTTTCTCTGATGTGATCTACTACCATTTGCTCTGCCGCAATATCGTGACCAACAGTAAACAAATCCCCGATACCTATTCTGTATCTACTATGCAAGGGAAGTTTGCAGGGATCCCTGCTGTTATCTGTGGCGCTGGGCCCTCACTCGATGCGGCAGTTCCCCATTTAAAGCAGATGGAAACCCAGGCCTTATTGTTAGCTGGAGGGTCTACCATTACAGCCCTTGGACAGAAAGGGATAACACCGCATATCGCTCTTGCTTTAGATCCCAATGAAGAGGAGTATGAACGTCTAAAAGCCAATGTCTGCTTGGAGATCCCCTTTCTTTTTTCCCCTCGCCTTTGCCCCGAGGTGTTTGACGCTCTGAACATGCAGCTAGGGTATCTGCATACAGGGACGGGAGGTCCTGTAGAGAAGTGGATAGAAAATGGGCTAGGACTGCAAGATCCCGATGTGTCCCAAGGTCTTAGTGAAGAGGCATTTTCTGTCACTACGATTGCGCTTGCATTTGCCACTTTTTTGGGGTGCGATCCCATTATCTTTTGTGGGGTAGATCTCGCCTATACGAAAATGCATCGTTATGCGGATGGAGTCATGACTTCTTCTAAAGTGTCTGTGGAGGATTTGCAGAAAAAGATGCAGTCGATGGATAAACTCGTTGCTTGCAAAAACCGGCAAAGAAAAAAAATCTATTCCCAAGTCAAATGGGTGATGGAGGCAAATTGTTTGGGACAGTATGCCAAAAAACAGGCGAGCAAAACATTTTTTAACTGTTCAGAAGAGGGGCTTTCTATCCCTCATACGACCTGTATGCCATTAGAAGAGATCCGCAAGCGCCACATGCAGCGATCCTATGACTTAAAAGGGATGTTTTATGCGGGATCTTTGGAGACAAGACGTCCTATAAAGGAAGGGCAGCTCCGCGAGATCTTGTCCCTACTTAAGGGCAGCCTGTCACAAGCTCTTTCTTTAGTGAAGGAGATGCTCTCTGAGATAGAGCTACTCCAGGGGATGGATGATCTCACTGAGAAATTGATCCCTTCCGGTACAATGAGTGTTATCCAAATGGACCTTGAAGAGGAGGTCGCCTACGACATCCTCTTGTCTTCTGCGGAGCAGGTGTTAGAAAGAAAGTTGTCTTCTTCCTATAGGAGTTTTTTCCCCGAAGGTAGTCATCTCTATAAGCAAATGCTGCTGAAGAAAAAACACCACATTTTTATGCAGATGAAAGTAGCTGCTGAGTATTGTCTTTCTCTTCTCTGATCAGTTTTTTTCTTGGTAGAGTTTGAGTTTGTTTCTGAGTGTGCGAATGCTGATGCCCAGCTCTTTTGCGGCCCTTGTGCGGTTCCGGTTACATTTTTCTAGGGTGGAGAGAATATGGCTTTGTTCCAGAGCAGAAAGAGTCATTGTGACAACTTTCGGAGCGGGGGCTATGCTAGATGGCACGGGACAGGAAGACTCGATGAGGATGTCTCCTTCGGAGATGGCGTCGCAGCTGCTCATTACGACGGTGCGCTCAATGATGTTAGACAGCTCTCTTATGTTGCCCGGCCAAAAGTATTTCTCTAGCTTTTGGACGGCTTCTTTTTGGAAGTATTTTTTCCGTTTTTGATTTTCCCTGCAGAATTTATCTAAGAAGTATTCTGAGAGGGGTGCAATATCTTGTTTTCTCTCTCTGAGCG
>JAHFTP010000105.1 GCA_023265495.1 Chlamydiota bacterium | reverse complement strand
ATCAGATTTCCCATTGTTAGAGTTGCCCAATATTCTTGTCTGATTGCCTCTACCGTTTTACCTGAGAAATTCTCCATCTGCATTGTCACTTTTTGACGCTTATATCCCTCTTCCATAGAAGTCCATCTTCCATGATACACATTGGATAAGTCCTCTTGAGAATATTGGTTATAATCTGTAAGGCTTGTAAGCAATACCTCCCTCTCTCCGGAAGAGAGATCGAATTGCGATATCCTCAACATAGGCATGTCTTCTGAGAAGATGAAACTTTCAGTTTCCTCTGATGCATAGATCTTTTTTACCGCTCGGTTGAAATTTCTGGGCAATCTGAAAAGAAAATCTACTCCTAGATCCAGATGTTGTTGAATGAACTCTTCAGATGGGTACCCTCGGTCATAGACAAATAGAATCTTTTTTTGTCCATATTTTCTCATCGTTTCTACCACTTCATTCAGCTGTTCTCGAGCTAGCTCACCTTCTGATATCCTGCATGGAGCTATCCTCCCACTTAAGACTAATTTTGTTGCCATATCTGTATATTCTGATATGCGTGCCATAGGGTGAGATTCAGCAACGTCTTCTCGAGTTTTCCATCGACCAAACTCCTCAGCAAGTTCTTCAGATTCCGGAAGTCTGAGCGTTGATCCATCACATCCAATAAGGCAATATCCTTTCCAAAGGCCCCCCTTTGGGGCCATGGAATAGTTGACTCTTATTCCATCTGCATGCATCGCCTCAAAAGCTGTATATGACAATCTATGCCTAGCTTGACTGAATGCTTGTTTAGATACCGGTTCTGTTTCCATAGAGTCTCCTAGCCAATTACAAGTAATTTGAATGCTCGTCTTTACCATGCGAAGAACCAGTCCTACCACAATCGGAAAAGTCAATTTTCTCGTTCGGGTAAAGGCCTGCCCTTTCCTATGTTCTCCTTGAAAAGAAGGTTCGCAGGATAAAGCAAAGATGGAAACCATAGCAGAATTGTGGATTGTCATACATGCTCCATATTTGTTTTTTTCACGGAGTGATTATACGTATAATTTATTTTAAAATAAAGCATTAACTATCTAATTATTAGTATTTTATGAATATAAATGAAGCGAAGAAGACATGAGAACGTTGTTCTCTCCGCAATTCTAAGATGTTTTTTTTGGGGGGGGGGAATTAGACAAACTTCCTGAGCTAAGGCGTCTCAGTTCTTAAGTTGACAGCATTGTAAGACTGCTTTGAACAAAAAAAAACCGCTACAAAGAGAAAAGATCAACAAATATCTCTCTTGAATTCTAAGCAGTAAACCTAGAAAATGGTCCTTTTTATCCATGTAAAAGGTTTTTACCAATGACCGTTCGTGTACGCATAGCCCCCTCTCCTACAGGTGATCCCCATGTAGGCACGGCCTATATGGCCTTATTCAACCTGATTTTTGCTAAACGTTTTAACGGCAAATTCATCTTACGCATTGAAGATACGGATAGGACAAGATCTCGTCCTGAGTATGAGACAAATATCTATAGGGCACTGGAGTGGGCAGGGATCAGATGGGACGAAGGACCTGATATTGGAGGCCCTTTCGGTCCTTATCGTCAGTCAGAGCGTAGCGACATTTATACAAAATACTGTCAGATCCTTCTAGACAATGGAAAAGCCTATAAGTGTTTTGCTACTCCGGAAGAGCTCTCTGAAATGAGGGAGATGGCCGCGAAGCTAGGACAAAAAGCGGGATATGACCGCCGCTATAGGAACCTTAGTGCAGAAGAAGTTTCCCGCAGAGAAAAAGACGGGCAACCTTATGTAATAAGGCTCAAGGTGCCACTGACGGGAGAGTGTGCATTTGAAGATGGAATCAAGGGAAGGATCACCTGCCCTTGGGCAGATATCGACGACCAGGTCCTGATGAAGTCTGACGGGTTCCCTACCTACCATTTAGCAAATGTCGTTGACGACCATCTCATGGAGATCACTCACGTTATACGTGGTGATGAGTGGATGAGCTCCACCCCTAAACATATCCTTCTCTACGAAAGTTTTGGGTGGAAGGCCCCGGTATTCATGCATATGCCTCTGCTTTTAGGTAAAGATGGGAAAAAACTCTCTAAACGCCGCAACCCCACATCCATTTTCTACTATAGAGACAGTGGATATCTCCCTGAGGCATTTTTGAATTTTCTTACACTCATGGGATATAGTATGACAGGGGATAGAGAGATCTACTCTGTCGAAGACATTATTAAAGAATTCGATCCTTCTCGCATCGGCGTATCAGGAGCTTTTTTTGATATGACCAAACTGGAGTGGCTCAATCAACAATATTTGATCAATGGCATCCCAGAAAATGCTCTTTGGGATAGGATTAAGCAGTGGTCATTTAACGATGCTTTCATGCAAAAACTCATGCCGCTTTGCCATACGCGTATTAAGACGTTTGGCGAATTTATGGAGCTATGCAGCTTCTTTTTCATCAATCACGTTCCTTTCTCTGAAGAGGCCCTTTGCCCTGCTTCTTTAACGAAAGAAAAAGTCTGCTATCTCGTGCAAGCCATCCTATGGAACCTCGACGAGCAGGAGTGCTGGGGAAGAGAAGGGATTGAAAAAGCATCCCATACCGTGGCTGAAGTCTTTGGCGTCAATCATAAGAAAGCGCTCATTCCTATTCTCTATGCCACCATCACAGGAAGAAGACAAGGCCCTCCTCTCTATGACTCGTTTGAGATCTTAGGCAAGGATCGAGCCAGGGCGCGGATGCTTAATGCCATAGAATTTCTCGGCGGTATTTCCAACAAAAAAATGGATATGCTAAATAAAAGCTGGGCAAAAAAAGATGGCAAAGAGCTGATGCAAACTCCTAGCGCTTAGCTTCAGTAGTGGAGTGACTGGTATCAGGAATCTGTTTTTCGTCTACTTGCTCTGAAATGATATAAGCGGGTTGATATCCTGACGATGCACAGGACCCTAAGGAAAGCAGAAGAAGGAGCGAGTAAACCACATGCCTCATAAAAGCAAAGACCTATTTTTAACTAGTATTAACCCCTTATTTACTTATTTTATTTAGTTTTGTCTATGGTTATTTCATCTGAGGCCGCAGGTTCTGCCAACTACTACTCAAAATCCAAACCTTTTGTATCTAAAATCATCGATAAAAAGATGCTTACAAAGCCCGGATCTACTAAGAAGACGTATCATATAGCTCTTTGCGTAAAAGGATCCAACCTTACCTTCCACCCCGGAGACTCTCTTGGGGTGCTCCCACAAAATGATCCCGTATTAGTCGATCATATGATCCAAACCATTAGAGCGGATAAAAATGCGCTGGTAACGGATACAAGGTCCGGTGAGGAAATGACGCTACAGCATTTTTTAAGTTTTAAAGCGAATTTAGCCAGGCTCACCTCCTCTTTTTTGCAATTCATTCACGACCACGAAGACAATCATGATAAAAAAAACCACATGCATCGAATGCTGCAAAAAGAAAATAAAGAGCTCCTGTTGCAATATGTACATGCCCATGACCCTTTAGATTTATTAAAAGAACATAGTAATCTTGCTTTACCTCTTCAAGATCTTTGCGCGCAATTTTCTCCCCTGCTTCCTCGCTTTTATTCTATTAGTTCTTCTGTAAAAGCCTATCCTGATGAGCTCCATCTAACTGTAGCGCTATTTACCTTTTCTCATGCCGGTGAGGAGCGATTTGGGGTTGCAAGTCATTTTCTTATCCACTTAGCAGAGGAAAACACCACTTCTATTCCGATCTATGTACAACCGGCCCATAGTTTTGCACTACCTGCGGATCCTAATACCTCCATCATTATGATCGGTCCGGGAACCGGGGTAGCTCCCTTCAGAGCCTTTATGCAAGAACGCATACATACAAAAGCACCGGGAAAAAATTGGTTGTTCTTTGGGGAGAGAAACCGCTCCTATGACTATTTTTATGAAGACTATTGGGAAGAGCTACAAAAAAACAACTCTCTCAAATTAGATCTAGCCTTTTCCCGCGACCAGACAGAAAAAATCTATGTACAAAACAAAATGTTGGAAAATGCAAAAGAGCTCTTTGCCTGGATAGAAGGGGGCGCTCACATCTATGTCTGTGGCGATGCACATAAAATGGCAAAAGAAGTGGAACACACCTTCCTACAAATTTTTCAGAAGGAAGGACATCTCTCTGAGGAGGAGGCTAAAAAACATTTCAAAGCCCTCAAAACACAAAAGAGATACCTGACAGACGTCTATTGAAGATATTCCGCGGTAGTAAGCACACAAAAGCATTGCAGGCCGTCTCCACAGCCAAAATCTGTAAGGCCATCTCCAGAAGTTGCTGTAATGCCCACTTGACTTACAGACAGAGACAAAACAGAAGCTACCCTCTCTCGCATCTCCTCTATTCTTGCTTGCATACGCGGCCTTTTTGCTTCAATAGTGAGGGCCAGATGTTCAATGCGTATATTTTTTAGGGTAGCAAAGGCCCGTTCTAAGTAGACTTGGCTGTCCGTGATCCCATCTTTATGACAAAGATCTATAGCCATACCTCCAAGGATAGGAACGCCGGTAATAGAGGTAATGGCATTGCAGATGGCATGGAAAACAACGTCTCCATCCGAGTCAGCAGAGAGCCCCGGACAATCGTTAAAGATAAGCCCTGCTATGATACACGGCTTTGCAGAGTCTGCGGGAAGAAAACGGTGGCTATCTTGTCCAATACCCACTCGTATTTTTGGTGTCATAGACGAAGCGGAAAGGCTTTGACTGTGCATAAGAGAGTTTCCTATAAGAAGAAATTTACGATTTTACCAAAATCCCTATTAAGAAACAGACGTTTTTAATGTCTGCTCTTTTAGATGTCTTTCCCTGGCTAGGTGAATGAGCCTATCTACTATTTCGTTAAAAGGATGACCACTGCCCTGCCAGAGCTGGGGGTACATGCTGAGCTTGGTAAATCCTGGGATGGTGTTAATCTCATTCACAAAGATCTGTCCATCTTGTTTTAAGAAAAAATCGACTCTAGCCATTCCTTCACAGCAGAGCACCTGAAAGGTCCTAACAGCAAGTTCTTGGACATTTTGTGCTGTGATGGGATCTAAGTCTGCCGGAGTTTTAAATAGGGTGCCGGCATCATCTACATATTTTGCGTCGTAGGAGTTGAACTGATCCTTAGGGATGACTTCTCCCGGCAGGGAAGTAATGGGATAGTCGTTGCCAAGCACGGCACATTCGATTTCTCTGCCTTGAACAAACTCTTCCACCAAAATTTTCCTGTCGTAGAGAAAGGCTTTTTCGATGGCGGCTAGAAATTCTGATGCATTTGTGGCTTTAGCCACACCCACAGAAGATCCGCAGTTTGCCGGCTTAATAAACAGGGGAATCCCCAGTTCTTCTACTACTTGATCAAAGAGAATCTCCTCTCTATGTACTGCATGATACGTGATAAATCGCGCTATGGGAATGCCGGCATCTCGTAAAAGCCTTTTCATAACATCTTTATCCATGCCTATAGCAGAGCCTAAAACACTGGCTCCCACAAAAGGGATTCCCGCCATTTTTAAAAGGCCTTGGATGGAGCCATCTTCTCCATATGTCCCGTGTAGAACGGGAAATACTACATCTAGGCTATGCATCACAGCGCTATTCGATAGACTCACTAAATGGGTTTCATCCGCTTTAGCAACGAGCATCACTTTCTCTTTTGGTGAATGCATCTGTATCTGTTTTGGGTGATTGGCGCAGCTTAAGAAATCGCTGCCATCACGCAAGTGCCATTCTCCATTTTTATCAATGCCTATCATAAAGATTTCGTACTTATCTTTATCTAAGGCATTCATGACATTTTTTGCAGATAAAAGAGAAACTTCATGTTCTACCGATTTGCCGCCAAAAAGGACTCCTACCCGTATTTTTTTTGTCACTTGTGCATCCCCTACTCTTCAGTGTAAGATTCTGCCATTGTGTCAAAGAAAAAAAAGCGATGCAATACCAATCTGCATAAATGCGCTGGTTAAGAAAGATGGGGCAAGTTGGACTTGAACCAGCAACCGACGGGTTATGAGTCCGCCATCATACTAAACAACACAGCATGCAGCTATTTGTTATAGAACAAGCATACAAGAGAACTTAGAATTGGATCAACAGTCTTGTTTAGTCAAATTCAGATGCATTTAGCTTATGAGTGTGCATATTGATTTTAGCGAATACCTATTCACCGCTCCTTCAAATCTATACAAATCTACTCAAAAATGTCTTTATGCATTTTGTAAACTTATATAGCACGTCACTCAAGCAGTGCT
>JAHFTP010000104.1 GCA_023265495.1 Chlamydiota bacterium | reverse complement strand
CAAAAAATCGGAAGAGACTAAATCCGACTTAGAAACGCGGGAGCTTCCTCCCTTCCAGAAGGGAGAAAGTGGCCCCCACTTCCCTTCTATAACAGAAGGGAAGACTAAGCCCTCTGCCCACTACAATGAAAATGCCCTTCTCGGCGCCATGGAGACAGCCGGAAAATTCGTGGAGGATGAAACCCTCAAAGAGGCGTTGAAAGAAAAGGGGATTGGAACGCCGGCTACTCGCGCGTCGATTATAGAAACGCTCCTAAAAAGAAAGTACATTGAGCGCAGCGGCAAAACGTTGATGGCAACGGATTTGGGGCGGTATTTGATCGCGCTTATACAAGACCCCAACCTAAAGTCTCCTGAGTTAACAGGCGAGTGGGAATCTAAACTAAAGGAAATCGAAAAGGGTAAGTTCAAAGCAGCGGACTTTATGCAGATGATTGGACAGTTTACGAGGCAAGTAATAGAGGGAAGCGACCTTTCTAGGATCAGCTATGATTCTTACGGCAATTGTCCTAAGTGTAAAAGTCCTGTGGTAAAGGGAAAGCGGGGATACGGCTGTTCCAAATGGAAGGAAGGATGTTCTTTTGTCCTATGGAAAGAATACAAAGATACGGTGCTAACCGATGCGCAAATCCGCGCACTTTTGCAAAAGAAAATTCTCTTGCAGCCCATTGGCGCTGTGTTACTCAGTCTTTCTGATGCTGGCGATTTGATGGAAATACCGCTTCCATCAGAGGAAGGTAACCGTTAGAAAAGGCAAGAAAGTCTAAGGGACTCCTCCTAGTTCCGACAAACGTTTGGAAAGCACTTTCTACCAGAACACATAGCTGTCCCTACTGCCATTATACAGCTGACAGGGATGAAAATGCGGCTCTAAATATTTTGAGACTTGGACTAGAGTCTCTGGGTCTATCCCTAGAAGCCCTCAATATAACGCATTGCGTTTAGTGAGGGAGTAGTCACGTGCGTAGGGATTCTTGTAGTCATTTGTTAAACAAGCGCAACACTCTTGTAACGGCCTCTGGTGCAATGCTTGTAGAGCCGCTAAAGGATGTGTCTAATGAATAGACCAGAAAGAGGAGAAAGGCGGCGGAGGCTGCAAAGATAGAAGACATAATGAGATGGAGGGTAAGACTCTCAGGGCCAAAAAACCACATGAAAGCCATGATAGCGATGCCATCTAAGATGAGGAAAGTCCACATCTCCGGGCCGAGCGACTCTACGCTGCCTACAAGTCTAGACATGCGTATTTCAATGAGTTGATTCAGTTTAGTAATAGATTGAGAATACCATATCTCTTGTTTAGGATTGGAAGGCTCTATGGAGTAAAAGGTGTTCCATAGGTTGTTTAGATCGTCGGTGGATTCGAAGCTCGGCTGTCCTTGCTTCATGGTGTCCCACTCGTTGTAGACGATACTTTTTCCATAAACTAGGATGGCTGTGCGGATCTTCTCCGTGTCCGGCGCTGAAAAGGCTGCAGCGTCGCGATAAAGCTCGTCTAGGTAAGATCCTTCCATTTGGGAAAGATCCTTCATTTTATCAAATCTTTGTTGAACATTAACTGTAGTAAAGCCGAGTAACACCGCGTAGAGTACTCCTAGGTTGGTAAAGATAAACCCTGTGACGTCGTGATGGGCTTTGAGTCTGCTGATGTTGCCAAATTTACGGACAATAAGAATCCCTGCAATGGTAAAGAGCACAAAGGCTGCTACCACAATTAAAGAACCGATCGCCCAAGAAAAGGATTCTAAGTATTTAAATAAGTTCATATACCCAACCTGTAACAGGCCCTCTCTTTTTTTTCTACAGAGGATGCCAAAAAAGAGAGGCTCTCCTTTCCCTCCTTGCTTTTTTCCCTTGCGGGTGATAAGTAGATATTTTTAAAGAGGAGGTAATAGGTGTGGAAAAACTCTATACCGATTATCTAGTTATTGGCTCGGGACCTGCAGGGCAAAAAGCTGCTATCCAAGCAGCTAAGCTAGGAAAGAGTGTTGTCGTCGTAGAAAAGGAAGGGTATTTGGGAGGGGGCTCGCTCAACTCCGGCACCATCCCGTCAAAGTCTTTGCGCGAAGCGATTTTGGATCTGACCGACTTTTACAAGAAAAGCTTCTATGGACAGCAAGACACAATTAAAAAGGTGTCGATCAATGATTTGAACTATCGACTGCATAAGGTGATCGACGAACAAAAGAAAGCGCTGCTCAAACAGTTCGAAAAGAACCATATTCATGTCGTCTACGGCAGTGCTTGTTTCAAAGATTCTCACCACGTGGAAGTGTTGGATCCTTCTTCTCAAGCGTTTTGTGAAGTGCGCTTTGAGTGCTGTTTACTCGCTACGGGATCTAAGCCGAGAAATCCGATCAATGTTCCTTTTGACAATGAAAAAGTGTTCGACTCGACAAGGCTTCTGTCTATAGATCATGTCCCGCAGACGATGATCGTTTTGGGTGGAGGGATCATCGGGGCGGAATATGCGAGCTTCTTTGCGGCTCTTGGCACGGAGGTGACCGTTGTTGATAGGAGAGAGCACCTTCTCCCTTTATTAGACGTAGAGATTGGAATGCATCTGCAAAAGGCGTTAAGTACGCTAGGCCTTAGAATGGTAGGGAACAAACAACCGGAAAAGATCGAAAGGAAACCTAGCTGTGTGGAAGTGACCTTCACCGATGGAAGCAAAATGGAGGCAGAGATGCTTTTATATGCTCTTGGCAGGGAGGCTAATGTAGACAATCTCCACATCGGGAAGGCAGGCATCTATCTTAGTAAGAACGGATACATCCCGGTCAACGCCCTTTTTCAAACCGTTTCTTCTCATATCTATGCTGCAGGTGATGTGATAGGATCTCCAGCTCTTGCTTCAACAAGTATGGAGCAGGGACGGCTTGCTGCAAGGCATGCCTTTGGTGCACAGACGCACCATTTCCCTACTTTTTATCCTATCGGCATTTATACGATTCCAGAAATTTCTTCCTGCGGATATACTGAAGATCAGCTCAAAGAGCTTGGATTCAGATATGAGATCGGACGTGCTTACTATTATGAGATCGCCAGGAATCAGATCGTAGGAAATGATCCCGGAATGTTTAAGATCCTCTTTCATGCAGAGACACTCGAAATCCTGGGGATACATATTATTGGAAGGACGGCAACCGAGGTGATACATATTGGACAGGTGGCTATGAGCTTTAATGCGAAGATTGATTATTTTATCGATCAGATATTTAATTATCCCACTTATGCGGAAGGGTATCGCATTGCAGCCTTGAATGGATACAATAAGCTCAAGCACAAGAAATAGGATGTAAATGGCCGTTTACGATATTTTTGAGGTAGAAAAACCTGGCGCGAACAAGGATCTTCCCTTGGAAAGCGACGCCCTGCCTGACCCCTCAAAAGATAAGCAAACCCCCTCGCTGACAAGGGATCAGTTCTTCTCGTCGATGCTGAGCCGGCTATTTTTTCTCGCTCTTTTAGCGGTTGATCTTCTCTGGCTTAGCTTTGCCCTGATGAAACTGGCTATCTATCTCGTTCTATCAGCTGTGTTTTTCAAATCCAACATCAGAAAGAAAGGACTTGTGCTCGCTTGGCTTTCTGTGAGACGAGCGCTCGTGTGTGGCCTGTCTTTATTTATCGCGACGATGAGCCCAGGCTTTGGGATCATGATCGCTTGCACCTATTTTCTTATGTATGACAAGAAGGGGGTAGAGGAAGTCGTTCCCTCTTCTCTGCAAGAGCAATTCAAAGAATTTTTCCCTACGGCTTCAGATAGTAGATAATTTTTTTGTTTTTTGTTTACTTCGTTTTGTATGTGTTTCTATCCTATTTCCTTTTTTATCTTGTGGGAAAAGTTTTGTTTTATTGAAAAAATTGTTCATTTGTAGTTTAATGTCTTTTTTAACAGCATTGTTTAAGAGGTTTTTATGCCAAAATTAAAAGTTTTTTCTTTACTTCTTCTCATGAGCCCACTGCTTGCGGAGGAAGGTCCTTCCAGGCCACTGGCTTCCAATACCATTGTCCAATTTCTCGATAAGCAAAAAGAGAGTGAAACGGATAATCTTTCCTTAGACGAGCAAATACAAAATACGAAAAAGAAGCTCTCTTCTCTTGCTAAGGACAATTCTGCCGTCCTAGATGAATATGAGCAAATGGTTGCCATCTTGGTAAAGGCATATAAAGAAGAAAAAAGCATGAAAGAAGAACAAGTGAAACATGTGCTGAATGCTTTACTGTATGCAGCAGAATGTCACCAATCTCAGACAAGGAAAAATATGGCTCATACGCCCTATATCATCCATCCGATGAGCGTGACGCAAAACTTGCTCAGCATCGGCCATGTAAGAGACACGGACGTTATTATAGCCTCCCTTTTACACGACACTATAGAAGATACGCAAGCTACCTATGACGACCTTAAAAAACGCTTCGGAGAGAAGGTAGAGGGCCTTGTTCGTGAGGTAACAGAGGACAATAAGCTCGCCGGACAAAAAAAGAGAAAGATGCAAATCGTCCATGCTCTGCAAACGTCGAAAGAGGCTTCTATGATCAAGCTTGCGGACAAGCTCTACAACTTAGAGGCCCTTATAACGGAGCCCCCAGAAAAATGGACAAGAGAGCGTATCGATCAATACTTTGAGTGGTCGCAAGTGGTCATAGATAACCTGCCCGATGCTAATCCCGACCTCAAAGCTGCCGTACATAAAGTCATTTTAGACTACTGGCAAAAGCAATCTTGATTGCAAAGGCATCTCACGATGCCTTTGTGAAGGTGATCCCTTTTTCTCCTTTGCTCTTTTCTATGCTTAAGGTGATATGAGCGTCTGCTTTAATATCTCCTTTCAAGATAGCATTGGATAAGAGATTGATCACTTCTTGTTGAATAAGCCTCTTTAGCGGCCTTGCACCGAAGAAGGGGTCGTATCCTTTCTCTGCTAGATAGGCTAGTATGTTGTTATCCCAAGAGAGCTTAATATTTTTCTCTTGCAGCCGTTTTACGACACGCTCGAGTTGGATGAGGACAATTTTTTCCATATCTTGCTCGTGCAGGGGGAGAAAAGGTAAAATGTCGTCTAACCTGTTGAGAAACTCGGGCCTGAAGTGGGCTTTCAGTATGGGTTCTACGATGTCCAAGATCGATTCTTTCGTCCAATCAGAACCCCTGGTCCTTGTTTTCTCTAGCAACTGCTCAGAGCCGAGGTTGGATGTCATAATGAATAGAGCATTTTTGCAGTTTACTACTCTTCCCTTACTATCTGTGAGCCTTCCATCATCAAAGATTTGAAGGAGGATGTTAAATACATCATGGTGAGCTTTCTCCACCTCATCGAAGAGCACGATGGAGTAGGGGCGCCTGCGCAGAGCTTCCGTCAGCTGGCCTCCCTCCTCATATCCTACGTAGCCGGGCGGTGAGCCGATAAGCTTGGAGACGGCATGTTTTTCCATGTATTCTGTCATGTCTATGCGGATAATGGCCTCTTCTTGGCTAAATAGTTGGTCGGCTAAGGCTTTGGCAAGCTCTGTTTTTCCGACCCCTGTCGGCCCAACAAAGAGAAAGACGCCAACAGGCCTTGACGGGTCGCTAAGGCCGGACCTGGACCTGCGTATAGCTTCGCTGACAGCTTGTATCGCATAGGGCTGTCCTACGACTCGCTTTTCTAAAACTTTCTCCAGATCAAGAAGGCGCCTTGCCTCTCCCTCTAGCATCTTTTGCACAGGGATCCCTGTCCACTTAGCAACGATCTGGGCGATGAGGTTCTCATCTACTTCTTCTTGGAGCAGACGTGAGGGGAGTTTTTCTAAGGCTTTTTGTGCATCTTCCAATTGTTGTTTCATTTTGGGGATGGCGCTATAGCGCAGCTCTGCTACCTTGTTATAATCGGAGGCTCTCTCCGCCTCTTCTTCTTGGAAGCGTAGCTGTTCTACAGAGTTTTTCTTTTCCTTGACGATTTGGATGTACTTTTTTTCTTGATTCCATTTCTCTTTTAAAAGAGAGAGTTCTTCTTTTGTTTTCGCTATCTGCTGATCTAGCTTTTGCGCTTCTGCTCTGGATACGTCGCTATCTTCTCTTCTAAGACCTTCTTGCTTTACTATGGTGGAGCTCAGCTCTCTTTCTTTGATGTCGATGGGTAGGGGAAGGCTTCCGATCTGCAGACGGATCATGCTGGCGGCTTCATCTATGAGGTCGATGGCCTTATCAGGCAGTTGCCTGTCTGTGATGTAGCGGCTAGATAAGAAGACGGCAGCGTGGAGCGCTCCTTCCGTGATATGGACGCCGTGGTAGATCTCATAACGCTCTCTTAATCCT
>JAHFTP010000103.1 GCA_023265495.1 Chlamydiota bacterium | reverse complement strand
TGCACAAGTGTAGAAACTAAAGACTGATTCCTATATGGGGTCTCGATAAAAAGTTGCGTCTCCCCTTCTTGCTGAGAGCGTTTTTCCATTTTATCGATATAGGCTTTTAGTTCCTTCTCTTCTCTAGGAATGTACCCATGAAAGGCAAACTTTTGTGCCGAAAGCCCGGAGAGCAGTAGCGCCAGGACAATGGATGAAGGACCCACGCACGCTTCTATAGCAACTCCCTTTTGCCTGGCTAAATAGATGAGCTGCGCGCCTGGATCTGCAAAGCAGACAAGGCCTGCATCGGAAAGAACACCCCATGTCTGCCCGGAGAGCACCGGCTCTAGCAAACCAAAAACCTCTTTTTCCTCCGTATGCTCATTTAACAGTCTTATCGGAATATCTCGAAATGTTCTTCCTCCCGAAAAAGAAAATCTTTTTAAAAAGGCTCTCGCCCCTTTTTCACTCTCTGCAATGATGCCATCTAATCGGCTCACACAGTCCGCTACAGACTTGGGCAGAAATTTTTCATGGTCTGTCTCCTCTGTATGGAGAAGATTAGGTAAAAGAATAAGTAGGCCTTGTGGGGATGACATGGTGTTTCTTCAAGTATTGAATTTTGGTGATTAGGGTAGTAAAAATGACCTCGGGATTCAGTGAGCTATTTTTGGAGAGCATCTCTATGTCAAAAAGCACTTTGGAAGCTTCGTCAAAGAAAGATACTCCCCTTTGCGCAGCTACCTTTCTATACTTATCTACATAGGATGCTCGAAGAGAGGGGATAAGTTTTACCATCTCCCCTCCCGTTTTATTTTGTCTTGCATAGTAGGCAATTTGCTTACCCACTTGCATATGGTACCTGACCTGTCCGACAAAGGCGAGAAAAAGAGAAAGATCTTCTATCTGCTCTATTTTAGGGTTTTCTTCCCAGATGAGCGCCTCAGACAGAGCCCATCCCGTGGGGGAAAGATGACTCGACGCAATGGGAAGCAAATCTTCTCTGGAAAGAACCTCTTTCTCTCCAGAGAAACAGATCCCCTTGAGCAGCTCTTGTTCTAAGGACATGACACTCATGCCGCAGAGGTCAAAGAGCAGCTCCACAGCGGACGCTGTGAGCTTTTTCCCTTCTTTTTGCGCACGGAGATTAAGCCACTGCTGCAGCCGTTTTTGCTTATCCCAAGGTTTTTCATCAGAGAGATCTAAAACAACAGCATCTTGTTTCACCTTATTGTATAGATCGGAAAGAGGTTTGAAAGAGGATGCACCCAGCACCACATAGACAAACGAAGCAGGCGAGCTAACCACCTTCTCGAAAAGCTCCATCTGTTTCTTAGAGAATTCCTCTAAAAAATCCACAACAACAACAATGTGAGAATGAAACAAAGGCCTTGTTTCTAGCATCTCTACAATGCCTGCAAGATCTTTGCTGCCAGCTCTATGCCAGGAGTTGGAGCTATCCGGACATTTTTTATGAAGAAACGCAGTTACTTCTTCTAGCAGCTTTTTCCTCTCCTCCTGAACAGGCGAACAAATCATATACAAAGGCGCTAGTGCACTTCCAATACCGGCATGCAAATGTTTTTCAAAAGATGCTTGCACCTGAAATTTCAAAGAACACCCCACTCAAAAATAAATTCTTGCACCACATCAGGGTGTAAGCTGTGATGCACAGGACACCCTGTCGCTGCTTTCTCCAGCTTTTGCTGTACGTCTAAAGAGAACGTCTGAGGAAAGGAAAAAACGATTTTGATCTTTCCAATGCGCCTGGAGGGAGCCGTAGCCATTTCCTTGGTAACCAAGACCTTCGCGCCGGATATGTCTACTCGCAAACGATCCGCTGCAATCCCCATGAGTGTTAATACGCAGGAACCTAAGGCCACGGCAACAAGGTCTGTCGGAGAAAACAACAACCCTCTCCCCTGATTGTCTTTAGGGGCGTCAGTGAGGATCTCCGCTTTGTTGTCTTTATGCACGCAGCGAGTAGACAATCCACCTAGATAATCTATCTCGTATTCCATCTGCGTTTCTCCTGTTTTTGCACTTGATCTCAAGGATACCTAATCACCTAGCAAAGATCAATTTGAATTGATCTTTGCTAGGTGATTATGAACTCTCTCATAGGGAAGGATATCTTATCTTATTACTTTTCAACATGTTATACAATTTCCCCTTCTTTTTTTTCTTGACATTCACCCATTTACCCTATAAAGTGAGCCTAAGAGGATTTTGTATCCATCCCCCAAAGGAGAGAGGTTTATGATAGGACGTTTTATCAAGAAGCTAGCCGCTAGCAAAACGCCGCCAAAACCTGCGGCCAAAGAAACTAAATCAGTGCCCAAAAAGGATCCTCCTACACCAAAAGAGCCTCCAAAGTCTCGGACATTAACCGCCGAGGGGTGGAAAAGGCTTATGATGAAAAATAAAAAGAACACCCCCAAAAACGGATAACCCACCACATAAAAAACCGTTGCTTCATAACTTTGCAGCGACTAAACTCTACCAACAACAAGCTTCCTCATCTTAATTTAGGATGCAAATTGTAGGAGCAGCGTATGTCTATTAAAGAGCTACGTGCAAGTGACTCTACTTCAAGTAGTAGTACCCAGCAGCCAACCACTAAAACCCCTTCCAGCACTGCATCCTCCCCTCTACCCCCCCTCTGTGATTTCGCTACACTTGGAACGACACCCCCTCTTGCGTCGGAGCGTACATCTCTTCTAACACCTCTGCGTTCAAGGGAAAGTTATAGGGAAGCCCCAGAACATTCTATGCCTACTTCCTCTCTTACAGACGTGATTGCAAGTGCAAGAAAAATCGGTTCAGAAAGACTGCCGACTTTAGAGGGTCTCACACGTGCTGTTGCTATGAGTTCCTACAAACCATCTCCAAGTTCTAGCGTTCATTCTTCTGGGTCACCTCCAGAAGCAATGGTAACTGTTGCAGACATCCTTGCAGCGGCGAGAAGAGAGATCGAAGAAGAAGACGATGATGGTTTAAGCCACTCTTTTTACCTACCTAGCACGTCCTCAACTCCCCCTATGGATCTTTCTGCTCTAGTACAACCAGTAAGAAACCGATTAGGAAGCGAATGCTTCAGAGCCGACAGACACATCGTCTTAGATGATGATGATGACGAAGAAAGAGCGGAAGAGCATTCGACCTGCGTTGCTCCCCCGCATGCGGAAAGAACTCCCTCATTTATGGCTCCGCTTACCAGGCATGATTTAGCAGTAATGCAAGATACGGAAATGGCCGCAGCTAGAACCTGTAGAGCAAAAGGAAAGTTCTCTTCCATCTCTTCAAGTGTCCTATCTAGTCTCTTCGAGATAAGAGATAGCTATCTTTCTCTATTGGAATCTGTCATAGGGGTACATGCTCCCGATCCAAGGCTTTTGGAAAGTCTGCACAAGTCTTCCATAACACTGCAAAGAGAGGTTCAAAACTTCGTAATAGAGCACGAAATAAACCCAAGGGAAGAGCCCATACAAGATTTGTTTGCGCGGATACAAAGACTCGCTGAGTACGTCTGCATGCAGAAAAATCTTCTTGTTGACGAGCCAATCCCTCCTACGCGTCAAGACCGTCTCAATCAACTGCTCGTGCTCATTGACGGTATGGAACTGATTTCTGATACTGAAGACCTCACCCCAAGGGAATTTAGATCCATCAATGCAACGTTATGCAGCCTTTCTATGGAAGATCAGATGCTCCTTTGTCAAAATCTCGAAAACCTGAAAATATCTAGCATGGAGGACGCAGAGGACGTCTTGTACAGAGCGGAAGGAATCCTCTTACCTATGCTGCAATGCGAAAAAGAATATCATGATCTCCTTGCAGAAGCCGCAAGGCGCAATCTCAGGGAAGGAAATGAACAACTAAACGTATTTTTAGGGAAAACACACTTGATTTCCCTTCATCTTACTGAATGGACAAAGGAAGTAGCAGGTGCAAGTCAACTTGTAGAGGTGAGAAACTTGCTCACAAGGATCGATTTACTCAGACACCATATAGGCGATCTTCATGCCCTCACAAAGGGACTGACAGCGGCTGACCACCGCCTTATCGAAGAGGCCCTCAGATCAGGCCCTTGCAATCTAGACCTCCTAAAATCGCTAGAAACAAAAATCTTCGATATTCACTGTGAAATACGCCAATCGCTTCTCCCCGCATTGCTTGCGCAGCTCGATGCGCTCCTTCCTCCTCCCTTACGCATTATTCTTTTGGAAGAACTCCATCTTTCACAACCTCCTGAAATGCCTATCATAAAACATAAAGGAGATACGTTAGCCGCTTTGCTATGTATAAAAAAAATGCTTTGCCAAGTGAAAAAGTCTAATACTGTCGCGACACCTGCTTTCTCCCCTTGAGATATTCCCCTTTTTATGGTATAAAGATTCTTCATTTTTACTGAGGTAGGTGTATATGTCATCTTTTAATTTAAAAGGAAAAAAGGCGTTTATTGCAGGCATCGGCGATGACCAAGGATATGGCTGGGCTATTGCCAAAGCTCTAGCTCAGCAGGGAGCTGAAATACTCATCGGCACATGGACTCCTCTCCTCAAAATTTTTACTACCTCGTGGTCGATGGGAAAATTCGATGAGTCCCGCAAACTATCTAATGGCAAGATGATGGAATACCTCAAAGTATATGCCTTAGATGCAGCTTTTGATAAGCCGGAAGATGTACCACAAGAGATTAAAGAAAATAAAAGATACCAAGAAGCGAGCGGCTATACCATCTCTGAAGTAGTGGCTGCCGTAGAAAAAGACTATGGACAAATTGACATCCTCGTCCATGCCCTAGCCAATGGTCCTGAGGTGAAAAAACCTCTTTTAGAAACATCAAGAGCTGGCTATCTGGCTGCGGTGAGTTCTTCTTCTTATTCTTTTGTCAGCTTACTTGCCCACTTTGGCCCTATCATGAAACAAGGAGGCTCTGCCCTCTCCCTCACCTACATCGCATCGGAAAAAGCTATCCCAGGGTATGGTGGAGGAATGAGCTCAGCAAAAGCTGCTCTAGAGAGCGATACAAGAACTCTGGCATGGGAAGCAGGAAGAAAATGGGGAACTAGGGTCAATACCGTCTCTGCAGGCCCTCTGCGCAGCAGAGCAGCAAGAGCGATCGGCTTCATTGATAATATGATCGAATATTCTAAAGCAAATGCCCCCCTACTCAAGGACCTCGAAGCAGAAGAAATAGGCAACAGCGCAGCATTTTTACTCTCCCCTCTTGCTACAGCCATTACAGGGGTGACATTGTACGTAGACAATGGGCTCCATGCAATGGGCATGGGAGTAGATAGCCCCGCTCTGAAACCTATCTAAGCGCTATTTGCAGCACCAGCTTGCAAGGGAAATCTCTTCGGATTGTCCTGATAGATATTTTACGGTCAAAGGCTTCGTAGGGGTTATCTTTATGAAGCTGTCCCGATCGGTTTCCCTTGGAAACATGTCCTAAGAATGTTCCTTTTCCCTCCGCCAATGACGCATGCATTTGCATAGAGAGCCCCTCTGCATCTATGACAACCTCCTCTTCTAACGAAAAAGTTGTCGCCTTAGCACCACAAATCGTGATGCGATGCTCTGGGCTGTCGCTCAAATACAAACTAATCTCATTATCATCCTCCCCGGAAACAAAAGGCTGATCTAAAAGGAAACTCAGCTCCCACACACCCTCCTGCATCTCATAGAAAGAACACGTCCCTTTACTTTCCACAGCAAGGCTATGCGTTAGGGAGGACCCTTTCCAAAGAAGGGTAAAGGAGCGAGCGTTTCCTTCTTCTACGATTCTCTCCCAAGCAGGAAATGCCACTTCTTCCTTTGCTAAAATAGGCAGCGGATGAACCAAACTCGCATGGAGATGGGAAAGACTATCGCAGAGCGCTCTCGTTGAAAACTTTTTGCCATACTCTCCCATGAATAGATCAAATAGTGTAGAGGCCGGCTCATAGCCATATTGCTGTCTCTGCCTACATTTTCCAGTGAAACAAGAAATCTTTGGATTCCACCGGCTCGTCACTTCCTCGTAGAAAACATCCAGCGATGGGGTATGTCTATGCTGCATTTGCAGGGCAAGAAGATAGTCAGCAAAGTGGGAGGATCGATCTGGAAACCAGCTCTTGGGGTCGAAGAGTCCTTGATAACTGGCCCACTTAGCCCCATGGCTTCCAAAGAGCTCTCCCTTCTCCTTTAACTGTTTACCATGGGCTAGAATCCTCCCTTCTAAAGACTTTAACGAAGAAAGCAGCTGCTCACCAAGCACAGGAGAAAAATCTCTCAACAGATAAAAAAAGGCGGGAAGACACTTGATAGAGAGGTGTTTATCGTAACATTTAGGGTACTGATGCAAATAGTGGGGAAAGTTGCCCTCTACTTCAAA
>JAHFTP010000102.1 GCA_023265495.1 Chlamydiota bacterium | reverse complement strand
GGATTTACGAGTAAGGAGTAGAGCAAGACTTAAGTCTTACTACGCAGCTGCTTGCCACGGATAAGGACTTTTTTGCCTCTATCTTGCAGCTCCCGTGCGTACTTTTTGTCTTTGATCTGTTTAAGGGCTGCTTCCACTCCGGTTTTTAAAGCTGTTCTCTCAGAACTGTCGATTTTTTTAAACTCCATGATTATGCCCAAATCGCTGCGATTTTTGGGGATCAGCATGACATCATATCTGCCATAGCCGCTTTCTCTATTGGATTTGACCTCGTGGGTATCTTCAAGAGCAATGAGCATCCCCAAAATAAAGGCGTGATAGACCTTCTCCGGTTCATCCGTCGTTACATCAAAGACGCTGACCGAAGAGAGGAGAAATTTTTCAAATATTTTGGAAAAGGTGGGGATGTGCCTGTAGTCAGACTGTGTAGCATCTGCTGGTACTTGGTTTCTCGTATCGTGGTTTTAAACCATTCCAAGATCATTGATCTGTATAACCTGCCCACTTCGATATTAGGGATGCTTAAACGGTAGGGCTCATCCAAAGCGGGTAGAGAGTCGATTGTCAAATAACCACTAAATAGAAGCAAAGACCATACAAAATCAGAATTTTTTTCTAAGTCCGGGAATACAATACCCTCCCATATAAGCAGCGTGGGCAGGTGTGTCATATTCATCGATAAGGAGGATGACTCTTTTTTTGTAGTAGCGGTGTAGCCACTCTGATAGGATTTGCAGGCTTTGTTCGAGAAGAGTTTGGGAGGATTCTTTACGGACGATAGCAAAGTAATCTTCTTTTTCCTCTTCGCCGAGTGTTTTCCCTTTTAGAAGGTAGTTGTGGCGTTGGAATTCTTTTGCGAGCACTCTTTGCAAAGACTCAAAAGTTTTTTTCCAAGAAGCATGTTTAATATCTTTGAGTGATAAAAAAATAACAGGATATTTTCCTTGTAGAGCTCTGCACTCTTTGTTTTTCCAAATAGCCAAGTCTTTGAAAAGATAACCGGTATCTGTTTTTGTTTTTTCAAAAAAATAGCGGAGCATGGAAAGATTAAGCGTCTTGCCAAAACGGCGCATACGGGGAATAAGAGCAACTTCCGTTCCTTCTTCTAGGAGTTTCTGTATGAAAAGCGTTTTATCCACATAGGCATAGCCTCCTTCAATTAACTCTCGGAAGTCGCTTATACCTATTGGAATCGGTTTTTTCGCTTTTCGCATGGCCTTTCCAGACTGCCTTGGTGGATTGCACTATAGCAGGGATTCTCATTTCTTTGCCTTAAGGAAAATACGAAAAATAAAAATTTAGCTATAGGGGACTGCATAGGCTGTGATCTGCTCTTTTCTACCGGGAAGAGAGACGAGCCCTACATCTTGGCAGGGGAAGAGGTCTTTGACTGCGAGGTAGGTCATCTCGCTAATCAGGATGGGTTGTTTGAGTGTTTTAGTGGAGTATTCTAGCTTTGCGGCGACGTTGACCGTGTCTCCGATGGCGGTATATTCCATCCGTTTCTCTGATCCTATGTTGCCGACGATGGCTTGGCCCGTGTGGATTGCTATGCCCATGGTGATTTGCGGTTTTCCTTCTTTTGCCCATTTTTCTCTCAAGGAGGAGAGCTTCTTTTGCATGGCGATGGCTGTTTGGATGGCATGTATTTCTTGGACGGCATCATCTAGTGGCGCTCCGAACTCTACCATGATGCCATCGCCTAGGAACTTATCTAAGGTGCCTTGGTAGGAGAAGATGATATCGATCATCGCCTCAAAATATTCGTTGAGCAAAGCTACTACCTCTTCCGGGGGCAAGGTCTCTGCCAGCTGGGTGAATTGTCTTATGTCAGAAAAAAGGATGGTGATTTTCCTTCTTTCTCCTTCCACCTTGAGGGGGCTGTCGCTTTTGAGTATTTTTTCTAGCATATGTTTAGAGACGTATCTGGCAAAGTTTATTTTCAGGCGTTCTCTTTCTCTGAGGCCTTGTGCCATGCTATTTAGGGCGAGGGCCAGCTCCCCGAATTCATCATTGCTTTTGAGCTTTGTCTCTACTAAGAGGTTGCCGCTGCCGATTTCTTTTACGCTGCTGTGGATGACATGTAAGGACTTGGTTATTTTCTTAGATAAGATATGGGCTCCGGCCCCTGCAAGCAGCAAAGAGACGATAAGCCCTGCCATCCCGTAGAACAAAATGATATTGAGCAGCAGGTCTACATCTCCGATGGGGATGTCGACACCGACCGTTGCGAGGTATTGGCCTTCCCTATCGTAGATGGGGGCGAAGCCGCTCAGCCTCGTGAGCCACTTGTCCGTGATGAACTTCTGCGGTGAGTAATACTCATTGATATGCTCTCTGAGATGGATGCCATTATCTGAGGTGTCTACGTCTCCATAGCGGACAGCAGATGCGGGATTTTCTTCCGCATCAGCTATAAAGATGAGTCCTTTAGGATCTGTAGGAGATAATCCAACTAGATACAAGAATCGTACATACAACGTCCCCGTTCTGTTTGCATCTCTGGAGAGCCTGAGCTTTTGGACGAGCTCTTGGTAAGCCGTAGAAGAGGGTCCCCCCTCCACGGCTCTTTTCACCAGCTCGGGGTCTAGCAGCACAGCGGTCGTAGAAGCAATGGAGATGAGCCTCTCCCTTATGGCAAGAATCCTATTTTCCTTCATCTTCACATAAATAAGAGCATCGCCGAGTAGCGCTGCAACAAACGACGTAGCAAAAAAAGCGAGGTAGAGCTTTGTGCGGTATTTCATAATGACTCCTCAAACCGCACAGTAAAAGCTTTGTTCTTTTTTGTACATTTTTAGGTTTTATGTCTAGCGGAGGAGAAAGTATAACTCTAACTTATATACAGGAGATATTGAGTATTTTTACATAGACAAAGTTCTAATAAGGAAGGGCCTGCAGGTCCTTCCCCATCGATCAGAGGAGGCATTCCTAGCTCAGAGGTGGCTATCTAGAGGTCTTTTCCTATTTTGGCATCTGTGCTCTGATTCGAGCCTCAATATCTTTTGCATTACTTGGAAAGCGGGCAGCAGTCATAGTAGAGGGGGGGGAAGAAGAAGAAGGAGGAGGAGGAGGAGGAGGAGGAATCATTTGTCCTGCAAAATCTGTAATAAACTTCTTCCTGCTTCCTTTGGCGAAATCACTTTCTTTTTGGCTAATGGCCTTACACAGGTCCGCAAAAGCCACTCTGTTGTTTCTTTGTAGATCTTCAAGGTGACGTTCTAAAGCTAGCTCAAACGCTGCTTGTGCTCCAGAGCGGCTGCTGTTCCTAGTCCATGTTGAAAATTCCCCAGCAATAGATGTTGCAAAGTCGGTGAGGGCTTTGTCTTTGTTCGCTCGAACCAGTTTGTCTATCTCAGTTTTTTCTCGTTTGACACTTTGATAGTGGACGCCGCCACCAGATACCCTTGTTCCATCATATTGAATGAATAGGCATCGGTCTGCAGTGATTTCTCCATCAGGGAGTTTTTCTTCGATTTTATCACCTCTTACAACGGCTATTTGTAGGTTGAAGCATTCAGCAAGAGCCTGTAATGCAGGCGCATCTAGCCACCGTTTTGACAGGGCAATGTAACCAGCATAGTAGTTCTGGAGTGTGGTTTTTTCTTGGAGTTGTAAGGGGGGTTTGCTGCCGGATTTCTGAAGTATGGCTACAATAGCGCTTCCTTGAATCTTGTCTATATTAAGACTGCCTATGTCTTCCCCACTTTCTATAGTTTGTTTTAATGCAGTAGTCATGAGTCCTATCCACATATCGGTATTCCTGCTTTTATCTGTAAGAGCTCTAGCTGCCAAATCCCTTAGCTCATCGGCAGTGTAGGATTTCCCCATACTGTGTGTTATACCCAGTTGAGTTAGCTGGTCGGCGATGGAATATAGAGCACAATCACCACCACCTGCATTTGGAATGAGAGTGAGTGTGCCGATCATAGGAACAGTTGTTGCTGCGGGGATTTTAGAGGCTGCATGGCTAAGATCTAAGAGGGAAGAAGGGGAAAGAGAGCTTGAGGGGGTAAGGCCTGTTCTTGTAAAACTCTGGAAGCTAGCTTTGCCCGAAGCGTCTTTAGTTCGTCGTAAGAAGCAGATATTGGCTGTAGGAGTGTTCGCTTTGGGGAACTTAAATGTGGAATCTTCAGACACGTTTCCAGAAGAAGCATCACTATCTATTATGCAGACGATATCCATGGAACGTAATTCAGTTCTGATTCTTTTGTCCGTAAATACTACACCTTGGGCTAGCTCAAAAAACAGATCTCCGGGGTCAGTACAATCATCTTTTACATATTGTGTATAAACGTGAACAAGTTGTCTCTTCTCTTCATCGGTTAAAGCTAATACATTCTTGGTAAGTAAACTTTGCAGTTGTGCCCACTGTAATTTATTCCTTCCGCCTATTCCAAATCCTCCGACTGCTCTGAGTGCTGTAGCGAGTGCTTCGTTATCGGTGTCTCTTAGGTGTTGCAGTGCTTTATGTACTTGTGCAAATTGTTTGGCGTTTGCCGCAACTTTACTACCGGACCATCCGCTTGCTCCAGCCTTTTCTAATAAGGATTCGGATACCTTGGTTTTTAGTGTAGTCGACAATTCTACTACTGTGGGACCTCTAACAGAACCGTATGACTGGACAATCTGGTCAGCCAGGGCATCTGCCGCAGACATTGCGCTAGATCCAGTACACGTTCTGGTTTTAAATTGGCCTTCTAGAGCAGATATGGTTCTTGTGGAGGCAGAAACTGGAGATTTTGAAGTACTGCTGGTTGCAGTCGAGCTTGAGGATGATGTGGAAGAAGCTGTCGTCCCCCCAGAACCACTGGCAGTGGAGCTAGATGGCGAAGCAGCGGCCCTTCCCGCGCAAACGTCGGAGAAGGCTGTTTCCAGTCGTGTAAATTTAGTTGCTGTTTTTTTGACGTCTGTAACCGATATGATTCTTGAGCTGGTAGCTCCTTTTTCCTCTACACTAAGATCGGTAAATTCCCAGTTTCCTGCAGCCCGTTCTTCCGCGTGCATTTCGATGACGCGTGCATCTGTAGGATTAAACAGTTTTTTACCAGTTGCGCTATCGACCGCCTCAACCATTTCTATAAACTCGTCTGTCAAGGCCTTAGAGGCGTCTAGGTAGGACATGCCACCCTTAGTATCTTTGATGACTACTTCGATGTCCCAGGTTTTGCCACCAGCGCGGATTCTGGTTGTTTGTACTTGCCTGGCTGTTAATGTAGATGATGCAGACTGAGGTTGTGGTCCCGACCCTGATGATAGTCCATGCGTTGCCATATATCCTCTCTATAAATTACATTATTATAATTCTTATTATATACATTGAATATAATACGTGCAATCTGTTTATGTTTAGAATAATATGCCAATATGTAAATAAATATAATTTTAATTATTTAAATAAAATAGAATGAGGTAGATAGAAAACATCATCAAAGAGGGGGTTTGAAAGGGTAATAGGTGATATACAGGGAATAACCTCTTAATTTTAAGAGGCTTTCAGTAAAAAATGGAAAAATTGGTTTTTTTATCCAAAAAAGGGGGATTTCTTTACTCTACGGTGACGGATTTGGCCAGGTTTCTGGGCTTATCGATGTCGGTTCCTCTTTCGAGGGCTACGTAGTAGGCGAGAAGCTGGCAGGCGATCGAATAGGGGATCGACGCTAGCTCATCTAGGGTGGGGGGGAGCTCTAAAACATCTTCTGTGATCTTGTAGATGTCTTTGCTGGAGGCGGGGACGAGGGCTAGGATGGGGGCCCCTCGGGACTTTACTTCGAGCAGGTTGCTCAGCATTTTTTCGTAGGTGGCATTGTTGCCGCAGAGGCCGACGACTGCGAGGTTTTCATTTACAAGCGCGATGGGGCCGTGCTTCATCTCGCCGGCAGGATGTCCCGTTGCGTTGATGTAGCTGATCTCTTTGAGCTTGAGGGCCGCTTCCAGGCTTGTCGGATACATATAGCTTCTGCCCAAAAAGAAAAAGTGCTCATACTTGGCATATTTTTTGGCTAGCGCTTTGATTTTCTCATTTTGCCTTAAGACGATCTCTACCTTCTCGGGGAGATCGAGCAGCTCCTTTAAAAATTCTTTGCCCTCGTCTTTACTCATATGGCGATGGCGGGCCATGAGAAGAGTAAATAGGGATAATACCGTCAGCTGGCTGGTAAAAGCCTTCGTGGAACAAACGCTGATCTCCGGGCCGGCCCTTAAGAATAGACATTCGTCTGCATCTCTAGTCAGTGTGGAGTTGCGCACGTTACATAGTGCTAAAATCTTCGCTCCTTTGGCTTTGGCTTCGCGCACTGCCGCTATCGTATCTAGCGTCTCCCCTGACTGGCTGATCGCTATGACTAAGGTGTCTTCAGAGATGATCGGATTCTTATAGCGAAACTCGGAGGCTATCTCCACCGTTGTGGGGATGCGTGCTTTGTCTTCAAGAAGAGATGCTGCTATA
>JAHFTP010000101.1 GCA_023265495.1 Chlamydiota bacterium | reverse complement strand
TCGCCAAATCCTATTTAGGCTGGTGGAAAACCTCTGTCCTTCGTTGTCCATTTTACCATATTTTAACGACTTAAAACCAGTGGGCTTCTCTATATGAAATCATTTTTTGTCGTGTACAAAGATTTTTTTTGCTGTGCGAGTGTTTAACTCCTTGGTAATTAGCTATTTGTTTGTTGTTTTTAAATATGCGTAAAATTTAATTTAAAATTTAATTTAATTTACTAATACATGCTTAGAGATTATAATTACTTATAATAATTTTAGTTGTTAGAAGCATTTATTTTCTTCGATGTAAAATAAAGTTTTTAACTAAGCAGAACAAAAATTCACGTAAAAAAAACTATAAAAATGGAGTAATCATGTCAGGCTTATCAATATCAGGATCCACTTTAAGCACAGAAGCAGCGGCATTAGTAAAAGACATAGGTGCAGTAGTAGAACGCTCCGAGAGCCTTATTCCGCGAATCAACCTCCCTGTAGGGAATATTACAGCTATTGCTAGGGGTGAGGTAGCCGGTGTCTCTGATGGGAGCTACGCAGACCAATTAGAAAGCGACATTATTGCACTAGCGGCTCAGGTCGACACTTTGAAGTCAAGAATAGCTACATTACCTAATAAGGGCGAAATAGAGCAAATTGGAGCAATGTTTGCGAAAAAGGGTTTGGATGCAGGTTTAGCCCAACACCGGAAATTTTCTCATGTCACTAGAGTTGCTCTAGATGTCGCTCAAAGGACGATACGTGAGCGACAAGTAAGAGATGCGACTCATGCTTCTATGATGATGCCACCACCTCCTTTTTCAAGTTTTTCATCCAGTTCAGTTGCTGCAGCTTCCATGGATCCGATGCAAGATGCATTTAACAGTTTTGTGAGAGCTAATCGCGTTCAGATAAGCCGTGCTACTAGATTTAACGAATATACCGGCACTACTTCAGAGAATAAAGAAATCTCTCCTGAGGAGAGGGTTGCAATTGTAGAAGCTCTTAAAGGTTTTATTCGAGAGCTTACAGCATCAGGAGATGCGCGTTTAAATCAGATATATGGCTTTGTTTGGAACAGGCTCCATGAGAGATTTCCTGACATGGGAATGGGTTTTGGCAAGCATCATCTAGAGAATGTGACAGACATTGGTGTGGTAGTCGATGCGTTCTATGCTATCTTAAATGGAGAGAATCCTCCTGGAGCAGAAAACAGGATAGATCATCTTGTTCGGCAGGTGCAGGGTTTCGTTATGGATGCAGACGGTGGTGAAATAGATGCAAACCAATTGAGTCAAGAGCTTGATCTCTTCGACATTCCGGAAAACCGAGAACTGGCGGAAACACTTTTTGAGACCATAGCACGGTTACATGATCAAAGCGGCCCTAAAGAGGCGATGGTGCGTTTTGGCAGGGAGCATAGGCTCGATAATGTAAATATTCTTCAGAAAGCTGCTAACGAGGTGTTCTACAGCTTGCATTTTTCATCAGAGGAACCATTTTCTACAGCGGCAGCACCAGGTGGTGTTTCTTCACGAGCATTTGGAAGCTGTGTAAGTGTTCTAAATCGAATGGTTGACTCGGGTAAATATTCTCTTGGTTCCAAAGAGCTATCCGGCGTGGACAGAAAATCTGCTAAGGAAGCCATTGCGGCTTTTGTGGCAGCAATTAGAGGTACAGAGGAAGAAGCAAAATTAGGACAAATCCATGGAATCATCTGGGGAAAACTTCATGCCACACATCCAGATGCCGCTCCGGGAAAACCTAGACACCTAGGGATGGGCTACGGTAATCACCATCTTATGAATGCCACAGACATTGGCGCCATAGTTGACGCTCTCTACCAAGTTTTTGGAGATGAAGAGCCACGCACGGAGAAAGGTCTGCTAGAGGGATTGAATCAGGAGATACGAAGATTCGAGGAGGAGGGTGTTTCGATCGGAGACGAATTAGACATGTTTGCTGAGCAAGGCGGAAATCTAGAAGCCATTTACAGAGCTATGGCTGAAGTAGCCGGAAGGCCGAATGATGATGATGCAGTGGTTTTTGGTGTAACAAATCGAGAGGATATAGACGCCGTACAGAGAGCCATTGCCTTATTGATAAGCAGAATGTAGGAAAAGGGTAAAAACGTACAAATAAAAAACTAGTAGAAGGAGTATTCTAAATGAGTATAGCAAAAACTGCCCAAAGTCAGGATCCCACGTTTCAAGACCATCATCCACTCATAGAAGAGATGGGTGCGTTAGCACAAAATTTGCATGAAATGTCGGATAGGTTAAGCAGATATACCATCGTGGACCTGTCTGAGATGAGCACGTGTGAAACTTGTCCGGGGGGTCAAATACGCAGTGAATTTCTTCTCATCTCCTCATTGGTGGATAGGATATCGATGAATATTCTATCTTCGAGCAATCCATACAGCCTGGAAGGATCTGAGGCATTAAAAGACTGTAGGATACGCCTACGATTTCTGCTCGAGGATACGGACGCGCTAGTTCAGACAGTTGCTGGCACTCTTGACCGATTAAGATCAGAGCATCTCATATCCCGGTCGGAAGAAGCCGTTGCTTCTATGGGGCCGGCACGAGAGTTTCCTGCTGTGATATCTGTACGAGATACGGATGTTGTAGAAGATGAGAGTGCTGTGGTTTCCAGTCCAGAGGATGAAGCGATGAATAGATTTATTTTTTGTATGCAAACGGGGACATCTGACAATCCTAGGGGATTGGTCTCAGTATCTCCTTTTACAGGAAAATTCCAAGAAGAGGAAGGTGTGACCCCCGCTGAAAGACAGGCTGTAAGAGGGGCCATGCAAGGGGTAGAGGCTGCAGTAGGTCCAGAGCGCTTTGGTGCCGTCTTAGGGCAGATTTATCAAAGGTTGAAAGATGCGCATCCGGATGCTGCGCCAGGAAAACCTGGGCACTTAGGGATGGGTTATGCTAGACACCACTTAGTAACAGACCTCGGCGTTACTGTGGTTGCTGTACTAACCGCATTGGGGGAATATAAAGAAACAGTTCCGACAAAGCATGAGCAACTAGCACACTTTCTTGAAGAAATAGAAAATATCGAGCAAGCAGCTGAGAGAGACCTTTTCCCCGCGGTGCGAAAAGATGCGATAGATGCACAAGTAAAAGCACTATTTGCCATTTTCGAAAAAGAAATAGATAAAGAGGTAATAGGCCTTATTGATCAAGCTGTTTGGCTAGCTGCGGGAAGCCCTGACATTCCTAACTTTGGAAAGCTTCATAGACACGACGATATTAAAAGGTTAAAAGGTGCGATAATGACAGCGCAATGGAATTATCCGGCTCCGGAAGAGGAATAAGATTTTCTTATCTGATGCGTGTTTAATAGAGAGCTCAGGGTTCGCAAAGGCCTTGAGCTCTCTTTTTATTGGGGATTTTGCAGGCGTTGCATACGTTGATAAAGTAGGTCCTTGTAGCTTGTGCGCATTGCGGAAGATAAAAAGCTGCTTCCAATAAGAGCTTCCCAAATGGGAAGAGCTTCTTTAAGCTGCAAAAGCTGTTTTTCTACAAGGGAAGGAACAATACGTAACCGCTCCAAAGCAAAATAATCTATCAGGTCACTAGGGGTTAATTTACTTTTCTTCCCCTTCAGAGGCAGAGCTATTTCTTCCGTTCCTCGAAGGATAATGGTTGTATTTACTAGATCGTAGGTGGGGCTGAGCTCCACTTTGTCCTCTCGTCGTATTAGAGAGAAATTTTTGAGATGCATGTCTTCATTGCCAATGAGAAAATTAAAGAGCACCAAACGAAGGAGTTTTTTCTTTTCTATCGCAGGGAAGGTGCAATGTTTTTCAATAACAGAAACTACTCGCTCCATACTCGATTCATACTTTGTGTCGCGTGAACATCCTAAAAGTTGAGAAAAGTCTTCTACGGCCACTTTTTGATTTTTGGCAAGCCTGTCAAATCTTTGAATGAAATAGCTGAGTGAACCATCTATGTTGTACATCATCCCATGCACAGGTACTTCAATTCCTATAGTAGCGGCAAGTTTCATGGAGAGATCTTCATTTTGTGGCAGCTCATCATAGAGGGGGTGGGGAGGTTTTACGATATACCTGCCGCCTTTCTCTTTAATTTCAAAGACTTTTTGTTTTACGTTGAGTGTCACGCTAAGCTTGGGCTGAACTCCTTGAATGGACAGTTTGGACGCCAGCTGCGCAGCTAATTGGATTTGCTCTTTAGGTGTGTAGGGGAAGTCATTGAGATCATCTAAATGTCTAGAGAGAAGAGAGAGCCCTTTTTTAGAGTATTTTTGCTCGCATAATTCATAGGTGATAGGACAGCGGTTCATATGGGCTCCTTGACCGTCACGTTACCTACCAGATCCTCTCCTACGGCAATGATTTGTGAGAGTAGATCATTGCGATCAATTTTTGTTTGTCGAAGGAGTCCCTCTAACATCATTCCTTCAGGGAGTAGTCCTTCAAAAAAAGGGGGGAAATGATCAAATGTATAGAGGCGCTCAGAAGTTGGCATTTCTAAGGATACAGAAGGTCCTCTGTAGTTTTCTAGGTAGACGAAACGATAACTTTCGCCGCGCTTTATTTCTTGCAGCTCTCCTGCAAGAATGTCGTTAACAAACACGTTAGCCTTTTTCACGCAACTCCTCCGTAAATAGCTCCATTAGCGGACTTTGCCAAGAGATCTGAATATTGACTACTTGTAGTACTTTTAGCAAAGTGTCAAAACGAATGCTTAGCTTCCCTTTTTCTATATCAAAAATGACTGTTTTCCCCACTCCACTGAGCTCGGCGAGCGCGCCCTGAGTGAGTCTGGCCTTGCGGCGATGAAACCGAATCATTGCACCTAGCTGCTTACCATCCGACATGCTCTAACCCTGTAATATTACCGCTATAACAGTAAATGTAGGCGTTTTTGGAGATTATGTCTAGAGTATAATTCTGAAAACAAGGAAAAATACCGCTATAACAGTAGATTTTGGTGTTTTTTAGAGATTAGGTAGGTTCTTTTGTTGCTCATAGTAGGACCTGCCGGGAGATTGTATCATAGCGCCCCCTAGACAGCGATTGCCCTCATAAAAAACGATGGATTGTCTTGGGGTGATAGCTCTTTGTGGTTTAGGGAAGCGTACCCATAGGGTGTCATTTTCTACCTTTTCTATGACGCAGTCCTGGTCTTGCTGCCTATAGCGGATCTTTGCTTTGCAAACGTAGGGGAAATGAGAGGGGGGACCCACCACCCAGCTCGCCTCCGTGGCTATGAGTTCATCTGCATAAAGGGCGGGGTGGTCTTCTCCTTGTGCTACGAGGACAAGGTTATTCTCCATATCTTTACCTACCACGAACCACGCATCGCCGGGGCCGCCTATAGCTAGACCTTTTCTCTGCCCAATCGTATAGTAGGCGGCCCCATCGTGTGTTCCCACAACTTTTCCAGATAGGGTGACAAAAGATCCTCTTTGGTAGGGGATGTATCCGCTGATAAATTGCTTAAAATTGCGCTTGCCAATGAAACAGATACCGGTACTATCTTTTTTCTCTGCGGTAGAGAGGCCGGCTTTTGCTGCAAGGGCTCTTACCTCCTTTTTGGGCAGATGACCTATAGGAAAAAGGACTTTTTTCAAAGTCTCACTTTTTAACGTGTAGAGGAAGTAGCTTTGGTCCTTATCCGGATCGGTGCCTTTAAGAAGGGAAACCCCATTTGGCTGCGCATGCATTTGCGCATAGTGTCCCGTAGCTAGGTAGTCGGCACCAAGGGATAACGCCTTCTCTAAAAAGACGTGGAACTTAATTTCTCGGTTGCAGAGGATGTCGGGGTTTGGCGTATATCCGGCTTTAAGCTCCTTGACAAAGTGGTGAAATACAAGGTCTTGGTACTGGTCTATAAAGTTCACAGAGTAGTAGGGGATATCTAGCTTGTCACATACCTTAGCCACATCTTCATAATCCTTTGTGGCAAGACACTGGCCGAGAGCGTCTTTTTCTTCCCAGTTTTTCATGAAAAGACCAATGACATGATACCCCAGCTCTTTAAGGAGCAAAGCAGAAACGGAGGAGTCCACCCCTCCTGACATGCCAATGACTACCGTCTGTTTTTTTAAAACCATAAAAAAATCCTTTTTGCAAAAGGATAGCATACTTCATGGACGGGAATTTTGCTTAGAATTAAAAATACATTTATATATAGATATTTTTTTATACCCAGTAGGTAAGCGATGGAAAGTATATCTCTACAAATTCCTGCAAACAAGGGCCTCCTTTTAGAGGGAGACCTCCTTATTCCGGAAAAAGCGCAGTCTCTTGTCATCTTCGCTCATGGGGCCGGCAGCAGCAGATTAAGCCCGAGAAATCGCTACGTGGCGCAATACCTGGGCGATGCAAGCATTGCCACCCTTCTTTTTGACCTTCTGACGTTAGAAGAGGAAAGGGGCGTTGTCGATTTTCGCTTTAACATAGAGCTTCTCACGCAACGGCTTATTTGTGTGATCGATTGGATTAGAGAACAAAAACAATGGAAAAAAATTCCTATTG
>JAHFTP010000100.1 GCA_023265495.1 Chlamydiota bacterium | reverse complement strand
TTGAACTTCTGATCCTTAAGGAGGGTCAAAGGCTATGTAGATCCCTTCTTCGTAATGTCGGCAGAGAACATTTTCCCTCTCTTGTACGATGTCTACATGCAGGTATGGCCTTAGAAGATCTATCCTCCCTGCCGAGAGATAACTTGCTAGCGATCCTACAATCATCAGATCTTCTCCGCTTAGCTCATAGCCTCAACGGCAGGTGGGAGCTTGCTAGAGAAGTCGGGTTTTCTGCCATATTGACAAAGGTAGGTTCTTGCCATTTTAATGCTCTTACTCAGCTTCGACATGCAGACATATCTCAGCAGGAGTTAGCCTCCTTCCCTAAAGATACCTTATTGGAGATCCTGCAAAATGCGGATCATGTGGTTCAATTTGAGGAGGAGGGAATCCCCTGGAGAAATATCCTGGGAGAGGACTTCCTTCCTTCCATTGTCGACAAGGTGGGCACGCACCGGCTTGCCGGCGTCGTCAGGTTATGGCACGCAGGTGTTCTTCTGCAAGAATTAGACTCTCTTTCCGAAGAGGTTTTATCAGTGCTTTCATCCCGGTGTGAAGCTAGGGATAGTGATCTATTGGCGTTGATCGGAAAGGCAGGTTCCTATCACTTTAGTTCTGTCGTTGAGTTATGGAAAGCTGACATTCCTGTGTCGACATTGCACGCCCTTCCGGAGGATAATCTAAGAGTCCTCTTGCAGCATTCAGGTCCATTCCTCAGTTCCGGATGGTTGCAGTGCTTATGGCTAAGTATTGCTAGAGAAAGGGAATTTCCCGCAATTGTCGAACATGTAGGGGTCATGCATTTTCGTGTGATCGACCGATTCAAGCATAAGGGTATTTCGCCGGCAGAGTTAGTCCGCATTCCAAAAGACACTCTACGGGCGCTTTTGGAAGATAAATGCTTAGAGAACCTTCTTGATGAGATGGATAAGATAACTGCAAAGGAATTACATGCCATTGTTAAGTTTGTGGATGCGTGGGTGCCTATGGAAGCCATAGTCAGAAATAGAGACGAGATCCCTCCACAACAGTTTCTGGCGTATGCAGATCAGGTTCATCTGCTGACAGGATACGATATCAATTGGCGTTCTTTCTTTAACAGTAGATCCTTATTGCCGCTGCTTGAAAAGGTGGGGCCGCACCATTTTTGCGCCGTTGCTAAGCTGTGGGAGGAAGGTGTTTTTCCATTGGATCTATTGGAGATTCAAGAAGAAATCGTCTTAGAAACGATCTTGCGATACGCCGTAGAGAAAGAAGGGTTCTTACCGCTTGCGAAGAAGGTGCCTAAAGGAGCTTTTCCCCATTGCGTTAAGCTTGTAGAAACAGGAGTCTCCTCGGAAGATCTGTCAGGTCTTTGCCCGGAAGTGTTGGGCATCGTGCTGGTGTCCGCGGCAAAAATAAACGATTGCAACGAGAAAGGGATCGATTGGCTATCTGTTGCTAGGGACGAGCGGTTGCCGGATTTGCTCTCAGACGGGTCCGATTACAGACGGATGTCTTTTTGGAGAATTGTCCATCTTGTTGGAGGGGGGCATATCTCCCTGTCGGACCTGGCTTCTCTTGATCCGGGAGTTCTCCTTGCAGTACTCGGTGCTTCGAAGGCAGACATGGATACTTTCGATAAAGAAGGTGTCGATTGGATGGCGATTGCAAAAGATAAGAAGTTGCCTGCTCTCTCTATGGGAGAAGCTCAACAACACTTCTGTTCCATTGTTAAACTCTGTCATGCGGGGATTTGTTCTTTGGAAGAGTTAGCCAGATACCCAAGGGGGGTTCTCCTTAGAATTCTACCACTGGCGGACGACATTGTGTCCCTGAGAGGGCGTGCGATCGAGTGGAACTCTTTCTTCAGGGCCTCGGATGTAGAGCCATTTCTTCACAGATTGGAGGCTGCATCTTCTAATCTTCTAGGTGGAATCATCACGCTGTGGCAGGAGGATTTTCCTCTAGCACGATTATTTGATAGTCCAGAGTATGTCGTAGAAAAGATTCTGCAATATGTAGAAGAAAAAGAGGGTTTTTTACTTCTTTTAAAAAGGGTGGATCCTGAGCATTTCCTCCGTCTTGTTGAGTTTATAGAAAAGGACGGCTCTCCGGCAGATCTGGTCGGACTCGGGGAAGAAGAGCTGAAAGCAGCATTAGCCGGCCTGCAGAAAAAATGAGCTATCATGAACGGCAAGGTATACCATGTGCTTTGCGGCCCCGTGATGAACAATGATGCCATGCGCCGCCGGTGAGAGAGCTGCTTTTTCAAGGTATTGCGATGGGCTTGTGTCATCTGCTGAATTTCACTAATATCGAATCTTCCATGTTCATGAAGTACGTGTACTTGACTTTTCCCATCCCGGGCAGTTACTAAAGATTCCTTAGCAACTGAATTTGGATCCAATTCCCCTTCAGAAAAAATAAATAATAGACTACTACGACTGGATAGAGTTTCTGCTTCTGACATAAGTTCTCCTTGGCTAAAAAAAGAGTGTAAAGCAGGATTTATTAAGATTCAAATATCTCGTCCGGCTTCCAGGCTTGTAAAAAAATATTCAAGCAATTCATACATCCATTTCTTTAGCGAATCGCAAGCTGTTTATTATTAATTAGATGTCATTATTCTGTTCGCGAAAATGGCATTTGCTGTTTTCGCGAACAGAATCTTCTTGTGTTTTTTGTTCGCTAAAACCATAATTGTCATTATGGCGAACATTCATACAGGAGCCTATGTCTGAAAACATTTTTGTGGGACGAAAAAAAGAGCTTCAAGATTTGAACTCTTTGCTGAATAAAAAAACGGCGAGCTTAGCGGTTGTCAAGGGGAGAAGACGGATAGGGAAAAGCCGTTTATTAGAGGAATTTAGCAAAAAGAAACGTGCGCTGAAATTAATAGGTTTACCTCCGCAAAAAGATACGTCAAAGCAAAAGCAGCTTGATGAATTTGCAAGACAACTCAGTCAAATAACAGAGCTGCCGGCGGTCAAAGCAGATGATTGGGGCAAGCTGTTTTCCTTGCTAGCCTCCCAAGTGCAAACCGGAAGAGTAGTTCTTATCTTGGATGAAATTTCCTGGATGGGATCAGAAGATTCTGATTTCTTAGGACAGTTAAAAACAGCCTGGGATGAACAGTTTAGCAAGAATCCACAGTTGATCCTCATTCTCTGCGGGTCAATTTCCACCTGGATAGATGAAAACATTATAAATAGTAAAGGTTTTTTTGGGCGGATTTCTTGGTCTCTAAACCTCGAGCCTTTACCTCTAAATGACTGCAATTTCTTGCTCGAGTCTGTGGGATTTCGGGGATCCAATTATGAAAAGTTTAAAATGTTGGCAGTCACAGGAGGCGTGCCCTGGTATTTGGAGCAAATCCAAGGAAATCTTTCTGCGGATGAAAATATCAGGCGCCAATGCTTTTCAAAGGGGGGCACGCTCGTCAACGAATTTGAACGTATTTTTCATGAAATTTTTGGAAAGCGCGATAAGCTGTACAAACATATTGTCAAGGCTCTTGAAAATGGTGCTGCTGAGTACGAAACTATTGTTGAACGTACAGGTTATGACAGCAGCGGAAGGTTAAGCGAGTATCTTGTTGACCTGTCAAAAGGTGGTTTTATCACTCGAGATTTCACTTATTTATTAAAGTCGGGGAAACCGGGGAGGACGAGTCAATTTCGTCTCAGTGACAATTATTTGCGCTTCTATTTGAAATACATCGAACCTCGTCTTGACCTCATTGAAAAAGGGCGGTTTGAAAAGGTCTCCATTGCCTCTCTTTCGGGTTGGGAAACAATCATGGGGTATCAGTTTGAAAATTTAGTCCTTGGCAACCGCGATTACATTTTACAAATACTCAATATCCGATTTGAAGATGTTATCGCCGACAATCCCTATTTGCAAAGACAGACGAAACGAAAGAAAGGGTGTCAAGTGGATTATCTGATCCAAACAAAATATAACAATTTATATCTTTGTGAAATCAAATTCTCTCGGCATCCCGTTACTAATAAGGTCATCGAAGAAGTTCAAGAAAAAATACGGTGTTTAACAGTGCCTAAAGGCTTGGCCATCTTGCCTATATTGATTCATGTAAACGGCGTGCATGAATCAGTAGAAGAGAGCAATTTCTTTTACAAAATCATTGACTTTGGAAATTTGCTGCAAAAGTGATAGGTGTATTTTCTTCACATAGGCGGGATTTGAGTAAGCGTCTAATCTAGCTGCTAGAAAGCATTTCCACATACTGAGAGATCTTCAGTTCCAGTTCTTCCCATTCTTCTTCCGGATCGGAACCTAAGACGACGCCGGTGCCGGCAAAGAGGTGGATCGAGTTCTCTCGCAGCAAAGCAGTGCGAATGCCGACGGCAAAGTGGGAATAGTCCTTCGATTGCATTCCTATGGGCGCAGCATACCACCCCCTAGAGAATGGCTCTTTTTCTAAGAGGAGGTCGATTGCTTCTTTTGTAGGAAACCCCCCTACCGCCGGAGTGGGATGCAAACGCTCCATAATGGTAGTGTCGCAGAGGGGGGGGGTGATTTCTCCTTCCAGCTTTTTATACAGATGTTGTAGCCGTGGTGTTTGATGGATGGAGTGGGTGACATCAGCGCACGTTTGCAGACAAAGGGAGGATATTTTCTCTTGTAGAAACATTTCTACGGAAGAAAATTCCTTATGAAGCTTTGTGCTAGAGAGCAGCAGCTTTTGCAGGAGGAGGTCTTCCTCCTGATTTTTGCCTCTTACCGTTGTTCCAGCAATGGCCTCTGTGATAAGCGTATTTTTTTTCCTTAAGAAAAGACGTTCGGGACTCACTCCTATCCATAGGGAAGAGGATTCCAACTGCAGGGCAAACAAAGAAGCTCTTTGACTCCCGGCTATTTTCTTAAGAAGAGCGCATGGGGAGATGGTCTTATCTAGTGTAAGCGTTGTTTTTCTTGCTAAGACGACTTTTGCGATCTTGTTATCTACAATCATCTGCAGGCTCGCAGTGATCATATCTTCCCACTGTTCTTTGGAAGGGGAGTCTTGTCGGCTATTCACACAGGTAGGGACTATTTCTAAAGGAGGATAGTCAAACGATAGCTCGTTTATCTTATCCCTATTTTTCTCCGTATTGATAAAATGAAGAGTGAGCTCTGTTGAGTTTTTGTCCTGACGGAGCTCAAACTGAGGCAGGAAGAAAAGGCCATGGGGAAAGCCTTTCCAAGTGAGATCTTCTTCTACATGAGCAAAGCTTCTTCCTCCGAAAAGATTGATTCGCAGGCCTTCCTCATGTGCAATGACCGGAGGTGATGTAAAGGACAAGATGTTTCCTAATGCTACATACTCAGCTTCTTCATCTTTGCCTTTCCAATACATTTTGGGGATATGACTTTGCTTTTGCATCCACGCTAGGGCATCTACTCTGGGGACGGGTATCGTTATTTGTTCATAACGATAGTGACTGCCGTTGAAGAATAGATCATATGCCATAGCGATTTCCTTGCTTTTGCCTATCAGCAAACGACATCAAAAACTCCGATTGAGTAGATGGACCTCAAGTTTGTTTTACGGGTTAGTGCCAGCTACACTGCCATCTTTCATATTCATCCATTTGCAGGCGGTGACAAGCAATATTTCCTGCATGAAGTCCCATAAGGTCCTTTTCGACTACCTCAATAAACCGTGGCTGCCGATCATCCGAAATGACAGATTTAGCATAAGCTCTTATTGCAGCAATAGCGGTCGTTTTATCCATACAGTTACGGACGATATTCTCGACTATTTTAGTAATTTCTTCTCGATAGCGCATGGTAAAAGGATCTGGGTCACCTAGTTCTTTTCTCGTTAACACTGGAGCGCAAGCAGGAACGTTCATATGCCCAAATAAATACATCTTGCAGTAACTCTACGCGATTTAGTTCATAGATGGCCAATAGACCATTTACGTAAATGTCCACAGGAAAGTCCGTATGTACCATAAAAAACTACTCTTTATGGCACATTGCTTTCTAATGTACCATAAAAACCTGTTTTTGTGGTATATTACCTTGATTAACCCATGAAAATGAGCACGTTACAGCGGTTTATCTGCTTGATAGATACTGACTGTACCCAGTGTTAGAGGGTGTACTTGAGCTTCGGTAAAATGATGGATCTCTAAAAGATGGCAAAAGGCTTTTCCATAGGGGAATGTCTCTATCGTTTTATTGAGATATTCGTAAGCGGATTTATGCTTGGAGATGCACCCGCCAATCCTTGGGAGAATTTTTCTCAAATAAAAGAGATGGAGTATTTGCAGGAGAGGATGACTTGGAAGGGAAGATTCTAAAATAAGAACCCTTCCCCCAGGCTTTAATACGCGATAGATCTCTTGGAGACACTCTGCTACATTTGTCACGTTCCTTATCCCAAAAGACATAGTTACACAATCAAAACTACCTTCTTTAAAGGGTATGTCTAAAGCGCTGGCTACATGAAGCTCTGTGCGGTCTTTATAAGGCTTATTTTTGAGTTTTGCTTCTCCAATTTTCAACATGTCTGCGGCTAGGTCTATCCCCACTGC
>JAHFTP010000005.1 GCA_023265495.1 Chlamydiota bacterium | reverse complement strand
AGCATTTACATGCTGCCATTCTACTCTATCGTCTACTAACATTTTTGCTCCTCTTTGTTAGTGTGCTTGTGAAATGCTCCCCGGGGTTCTCCCGGGAAGCTCCTATGTCTTCAGCATAGGGAAGGCTTCACACCTATTATCACACTATTTTTCCTATCCATGTCACAATTCTGCCTACATGTGTAGAGGCTATTTTCTTTTCTGTGGTTCTTTGGTTTGTAAGTTTATGCGTGCATCGGCTTTCATCTTGGTATGCTGTTTTTGTTTTTCCCACTCTTTGGGTATCTTACCTCTATCTATTCATCCTACTCCTAGCAAAAGGAGATATAACTGGCCTCCCCATTTTCTCTCAAGTTCAATTCCCGCCCACCGTGCAGATTGTATCTATTACCGGTTTACTCGGATTGAGCTTTTTGACTATACTTCTCCCTTCCGGCTTAATACTTAGTTGGTATTATCGCAAAACACACCAAAAACAAGCCGTGTTATCTCTTTTCTCCACTCTTTCAATAATCGTTGTAGCCTTGGCTTTTGGAATAACCAGCCTTCAGCAAAACGATTCTCTTCCAAAACTGAAAGTGGGGTTGGCAGCAAAAAGCGTACTTGATTTCCACTCTTTTCTAACCGAGCGCAATAAAGATCCGATAGCACAAGCCCACGCATTTGCCGACACCGTTCATCGCTTAGCAGAAAATGGAGCAGAATATATTCTCCAGCCAGAAAAAACTCTATGGGTAACTCCTGATGACCAGCGGGAAATATTTCAAATTCTATCACACTCTGCTCAAGAAAATAAGGTGTATGTCTTTGCTCCTTTAGCTCTTGTACATCGCCTCCCTCAAAGAAATGCCCTTTATGTTTTTGCCCCCAATGGAAATCTCGTAGCTGCATATAATAAAATGCACCTCGTTTCAGGATTCGAAAGCGCCTTTATCCCTGGAAATAGCCTTTCCACTATTCCTCTACCTACAGGCTTGATTGGATTAGAAATCTGTCACGATATGGATTTTCTTAAGCCAACAAAAAACTATTCCCAAAAGGGGATAGGGCTTCTTTTTGTTCCAGCAGAAGACTTTGGTGTTCAAACAGATGGTAAATGGCATGCTCAAGTTGCTATTGTCCAAAGCATTGTTGGAGGATTTTCCTTGGCCAGATCCGCTTATTTTGGCTTCTTAAGCGCAACAGATCCACATGGGAGAATCCTTTCCTGGCAGCCAACCGTGCCAGGTAAAGAGATCACTGCCATAGTGGATGTGCCCATCGCATCTGGCCATACATTCTACTCACGAACCGGAGATTGGTTCCCATGGCTAAATTGTATGGGAACCCTTATCTTTTTGGGATTGATTATTAAGTCTTGTAAAAATGAGGACATACACTTATGAAATTAGCTGCCAATGATGAACAAGCGATTCGAAACGTCATCACATTGTATTTTACTGGAACCTATCACGGCAATGCCGAGGAATTAAAACGTGCTTTTCATCCCGATGCTCGCATCGTGGGCAGCATTAATGATACTATTCAAGATTGGACACTAAACGAATTCATCGCCCGAGTTACCAGTAAGCCTACTGCTACAGAAAAAAATGAAAAATTTGATAAGGAAATCCTCTTTATAGATATTACCAATACTACAGCAATAGTAAAAACACGTGTATTTGCTGCGGGATATACTTTTACTGACTATATTACATTGCTAAAAATTGCTGACGGGTGGGTTATTAGATTTAAAAGTTTTACCACCTAACGCATCTCTATAATTGAGTGAATTTCTCCCAATAGACTTCGATTATGGAAAGTTTTCAAAATGACTGAGAAAACTAGGTAGCAGGCCATTTCTACAATAGGTTTTTGCTGGAATCGAAAAAATGCGTTGGAAATGAATCTCTTAAGCGGCTTTGTCTGAAATAATTGAATAGAGATATCTTGGAGAAAAATCAGCTCCGTTGACCCAAACAATCGTCCCTAAATCTTTATTTACTTAAACTAGAAAAAATGCTCGCGCAGTTTTTTCCTTACCCCTATAGTAATGCATCCCTTTAACAAATAACGACCTTAGCATGAAATTTTCTGTGTTACTCCCTACAAGAAATCGCTTGCACTATCTGAAATATGCGATTAGCTCTGTGCTTAGACAAAACTACGCCAACTGGGAGTTAATTATCTCTGATAATGCTTCTGAGGAGCCCATTGATGCTTATGTAACAAGCCTTTGCGATTCTCGCATACGTTATTTAAGACAAACACAGTTTGTCTCTGTAACGGAAAATTGGAACCATGCACTGGAGAGCGCCAGCGGAGATTATGTAATTATGCTAGGCGACGACGACTGTCTTATGCAGGATTTCTTTACTACCGTTCTAAGACAATTAGAAACTTTTAAGCTGCCCGACATGATCTATACCAGCGGTTTTTTATATTATTATCCTGACGTTGTACCTAATTGTCCTCGTGGATGTCTGGATGTCTTTGGAAATGCTTCCTTTCTAGAAAAGAAGAAAGAGGCCTTTTTTTTACCCAAAAAGCTAGCCTTATCCCTAGTGCAAGATTCTCTGAATTTTCGCGTTCAATTTGCCTATAATATGCAGCATGCCATCCTTTCAAAAAGACTGATAGACTCCCTTTCTTCTAAAGGCCCTTTTTTCCAATCTCCTTATCCAGACTATTACGCAATGACAGCCTCTATGCTAGCTGCTAGTAGCATACTGGCATTGCCGGAGCCTATTGTCACAGTGGGAGTCAGCCCTAAATCCTTTGGATTTTATTATTTTAACAACAAAGAGAAAGAGGGGACTAGTTTCCTCAATGCCAGCATCTCTCAGACGATGCCCGAAGCATTAATACCTTATATTCTACCAGGGTCTGATATGAATACTTGTTGGCTACTTGCTATGGAAGCCATAAAGAATAATTTTTCAAAAGAGTTGTCTCATCCTGTTAATTACTCCAGATATCGTTTCTTGCAGATCATTCAGAGCGGAAAGCAAAGCTTAGTAAACAATGATCTCAGGGAGCTCACCTCTTTATGGAAAAAATTAACTCTGAAAGAAAAGGTGTTCTTTTACCTTCCTCTTCTTATTTTTGTCTGTCTAGTGAAAAACATGCCCTCCTTTTTCAGACGCGCAGGAATCTATTTTCTCAGCAAATGCCCTCGCTCCCATCCCCATTTTATAAAAAAACATATACCCGGTGATTTCATGAATATTATGGAGGTATTTGAAAATATCCATCCCAGCTGTTCGATCTAGAGGATTTGCTTAGATATTTTATCTGAGAGTGTTCTATTAGATATATACCCTGCCCGTGTAACTGATGGAAAGGCTGTATCCTCACTAATAAAAAACCATTCCTCTAAAGACTCTTTATAAAAGTCCTCACTTAAGAAAACGCCATCATTTTCTGCAGCTTCTCTCATCTCCGGCCTATCGAAGCAAACAATGGGTGTTTGACAAACCCTAGATTCTGCAAGGGGCATGCCATAGCCTTCATAATGGGATAAGGATACATAAAAGCTAGCGCCTGAAAGGTAGTACGACAAATCCGCATCAGGAATGAATCCTAATAAAACAATTTGTCTTGGATATTCTTGAGAGAGTTTTTGCAGTTCTCTTTTAATCTTCTTATTTTTCCATCCCCCACCTCCGATAATAACCAAGGGGAGTAGTTTGCTTGGATCATGCTTTTGTAAAAGGGATGCATAAAAGGCTAAAAGCCCTAAAAAATTTTTGCGTGGCTCAATGGTGCCAACAGTAACAACATATTTTTTATAAGGGAGATTTTCCCTTTGTAGCACGGTCTCGCACGCTAGCCGATCTTTGTAGGCTATATCTTTTCGCAAGGGAGGATTGACAACATCAGCATATGCAATACCATAGAAGCTCTTGAGATATTCTCCCGTTCCATAGGAGATGGGAAAGATGAAGTCTGCCTTTTTAAAAAACCTTTTAGAAAATATCGCTAAATAAAGACCTTTGATGGGAGATAACGTTTTAGGATGCAAACGAAAGACAAAGTCATAAAGACTGAGCAATGTTACAAGTCTTTTTCTTGTTAGAAGAGGAAGAGACTGCGTCGTCCCCCAAAAGTAATCTAGATCCTCTTTCCAAAGATGGTAACAAAGCGTCGACTGGATCCAAAGAGAATGGCAAAAGGATAAGAAGGGAATTTTACGAATCTCCACATTTTCATACTTGGTAAAATGAAAAATGTCCCCCTCATCAGAGAAACTATACAGAATAAATAAGATATCTTTTCTTGTTTGAATCAGCTCGTCTAGGAGATAAAAAACATAATATCCGATCCCCCCGGAAAGGTTGTTAAGGGGAGCAGCATCAAGCCCTAATCTTATCTTATAAGATTTTGCATCTATCATAAGTGTTCTTCTAAGAGCAATACAGCTCGATATTGTTTGATCTGATCCCTGAGATGAGCCGCATCTTCGAAGCGCAGCTCTTTTGCCGCTTTTTTCATCTCGATCTCCGTTTCTTCGATCTTTTCTTCGAGATCAGCAAGAGAAATATGCACCTCTTTCTTCTTAGGCTTCTCTTTAGAGACTGTTTCTCCAAGAGCTTCCAACACTCCTTTATGCACGGTCACAGGAGTGATGTTATATTCTTTATTATAAGCTTCTTGGACTATTCTTCGTTTCGTTGTGATTTCCAGGGCGCTGATAATCGACTTTGTCCTTTTATCTGCATACATGACCACCCTGCCTTCCACATTACGCGCCGCTCTCCCGCAAGTCTGTATGAGGGATGTTTCACTACGAAGGAAACCTTCTTTATCCGCATCCAAAATAGCCACTAACGAAACTTCAGGGATATCTAATCCTTCTCGGAGAAGGTTGATACCGACGAGCACATCAAAGGCCCCCTTTCTTAAATCATTGATGATCTGTATGCGCTCTAATGTATCAATGTCTGAGTGAAGATAGTTGGCTTTGATCCCTATTTCATTTAGGTATTTTGTAAGATCTTCCGACAATTTTTTTGTGAGGGTGGTGACAAGTACTCTTCCCCCTTTTACCGTCTCCTTACGGATCTCTTCTAAACAGTCATCCACCTGGTTACTTGCAGGCCTCACTTCGATAATAGGATCGAGTAGTCCTGTTGGGCGGATGATCTGCTCGGTTACATCGCCTCCGGCCTCCTGTATTTCAAAAGGAGCGGGCGTGGCAGATACGTACACTACTTGATGGATCTTATGGTAAAATTCTTCAAATTTTAGTGGCCTATTATCGTAGGCAGAAGGGAGGCGAAATCCAAATTCTACAAGAGATTGCTTACGAGACCGATCTCCATTGTACATGGCATGAACTTGCGGTAGCATCTGATGGGATTCATCCACAAATAATAAGAAATCGTTTGGAAAATAATCAAGAAGGCATGGAGGGGGGTCCCCTGGCATCCGTTTACTAAAGTGCCTGGAGTAATTTTCTATTCCCTTACAAAAACCAATCTCTTTCATCATCTCCAGATCATGAAGAGTCCTTTCTTTAATTCTTTGGAATTCAATGAGCCTATTTTCTTTTTCAAAGAACGTAGCTCTTTCCTGCAATTCCAGCTTGATCGTTTCCATGGCAGAGAGTCTCACTTCTTCGGGAGTGACGTGATGTGATCCGGGGAAGATGGTCAGTTTTTCTATCTTTTGTCTTACCCTTCCCGTAAGGGGATCGATCTCGCTGATGCGCTCCACCTCATCCCCGAAAAACTCTACTCTGTAGGCGATCTCTTCTTCATAGGAGGGCATGACGTCCAATACATCACCCCTTGCACGAAATGTGGACCGAATGAGATCGTAGTCATTTCTTTTATATTGCATTTCTACGAGGTGGAGCAAAACATCATCGCGACGTACATTTTGCCCTAGGTGGAGATCTAGTTTCATCTGTCTATAATATTCAGGAAGACCTAGTCCATAAATACAGGATACAGAAGAAACGATGATCACATCTTCCCTTTCAATGAGAGATCTTGTAGCAGAAAGACGCATCCGGTCTATTTGATCATTAATAGCGAGGTCCTTTTCTATATAGGTATCCGTCCTAGCAATATATGCCTCAGGTTGGTAGTAATCGTAGTAGGAAACAAAATACTCGACTGCATTACCGGGGAAAAAAGATTTAAACTCCTGGTATAGCTGCGCAGCCAGTGTTTTATTGTGAGCTAAGATCAGAGCGGGCCTTTGTACCCGCTCAATAACATTGGCCATGGTAAAAGTCTTTCCAGAACCTGTGATCCCAAGGAGCACTTGCGACTTTTTATTCGCTTGCAGCCCTTCTGTAAGTTTGGCAATTGCCTTTGGCTGATCGCCTTTAGGAGAAAAAGAAGTCTTCAACTTAAACATAGGATGGCTACCTTGCTATATAGTCTTGTACAAGGCCCTGTAAAAGTCCCCTTTTCTCTACAATATCGACAAGTACGAGAGACAGACACACCAGGATGACTAAGATAATAAGGGCTTTTCCTTTCCAGCAGGAATAAAAAGGATGTCCTTTAAGCTTCCATGCCATAGCGGCAGGGATTACGCCCAGAAGGATTGCGACGAAGGCCCCGGCATATTCTAGTGCAAGGTAGAAACCCCGCCTACAAGTGAATACAAAGACAATAGGGGGAATGAAAGTAAGGCCATAGGCAAAGAGACGCCCCTCCCATGTTTTCTTTAGTTTACATCCATCCTTTAAAAAATCTGAAAGACTCAGTGATACCCCGAGAAAAGAAGTAACTATAGCAAAAAATGAAAAGAAACGCGCTGCCACCTTGATCCATCCCATGCCAAGGACTTGAGCCAGGGGGTCCGTTGCAGAAGCACCCTCCACCCAAGCTTGACTTAAAAGAGAAAGGGGAACAACACCTAAGACAAGCACTTGCCAAATGATATAGATGACAAAAGGGATCAGACTACCGATCAAAAGAGCCTTTTTGAGCAGTTTTTTATTATGCTCTAAGTACGTAGTAAGGCTTGGTATGATGATGTGGAATCCAAACGAAGTAAGAACAATAGGGATACTAAGTAAAGATGCAGCGAAATCGACATGAGTGAAGTTGGCACTCTCTATATGCGCGGGAACAAATAAAACAATAAGTACATAAGAGAGAACAAGGCCTAGCATCAAAAGACGGTTCGCATAATCTACACCCTTCGTTCCAAAATAAATCACTGTCCCAAAAACAATGGGAAGGAAAAAAGGAGGAAGCCAGCAAGGCAGATCCCATCCTAAAATATACTGAACCCCCCTAGCAAAAAGGGGTGCACTTGCTGCAATATATGCTGCGAGCAGGGCATAGAGCAGTAACAAGTAAAAGATCCAGCTAACAGTCTTGCCAGGTAGACCCATCGTCCTACCAGCCATAGAGATAAGATTTGGCTCCCCTTTGACACTGAGGTTGACATCTAGAAAAAAGTAGGCTGTAACGAGCATCAGAGCCCAGATAAAAAGAAAAACAAGTGTTGAAGGAAGGAACCCGCTAAAAGAAGTGACGACAGGCAGTGCGAGCATCCCCGCGCCAATAGTTGTGCCGGATATAAGGAGGATGGCTCCAAAAAAATTATTTGAAATCCTGAGCATTTTTTCCTTGAGGAAATGGGGTAAATAGGGCCAGTCTACTTGAGAATAGAGAAAAAGCCAAACATAGAACCTATTTGAAAGACAAAAACAAACAAAGCAAAAGCAAATATAGAAAGAAGGAGTTTTTTTCCTCCTTGCAGCTCATAGGAAGAGGGGGTCTCCTTTCTATATCTACCTACCCAGGCCATAAGTGCCGGTACAATCCCAAATAAAATCACAGCACAGACACCCCCCGCAAAGTTAAGGGCTTTGAAAAAAAATCTAGGATAGATCAGCGCGAGAACGAGGGGAGGCACTAACGCCATAGAGCAAAGAGCTATGCTCTCTTTCTTTGCTTTAGCTACCTTTAGTCCGTCAGCTAAAAAATGCACAAGGCTGAGTGACTGCGCCAGAAAGGAAGTAAGTATAGCAAAAAAGGCAAGCCCTTGAGCAAAAAAACCAATCCAAGGAGAGCGAATAATACCAGCTAATGCTTGGGCGCCTTCTCTATCCATCTTGTAGGATTCCAGCACACCGCCAGCTCCATGGTAGGGAACAATTCCTAAGATGATAATCTCCCATATCAAGTAGACAACAAAGGAAAGGATACTCCCGCCAATGATCGCTTTTCTTACCTTTTTTAGATCTCTATTCATGTAGGCGGTAAGGCTTGGGATCATATTATGAAACCCAAAAGAAGTAATTAAAATAGGTAAGGAAAAAATAGCAAGCGAGCTGTCCGTATGCAGCAACAGCTTTGGTTTAATAAAGGAAACGCTGATGACAATGAGAAGGAAGAAAAAGAAAACTTTTCCCATCATGAGTACTCGATTCACAAGGTCTACCTTCCTTGTACCTAAGTAAACAACACCCCCAAATATCACTACAAAAAAAAGACTCCCAAGCCAAATAGGAATTGATAAAGAAAAAACGTGTTCCGATAGCGTAGAGAAAAGATTTCCGCTTCCGGAAATATACGCTACTAGGAGCGCATAGAAAAGAAAAAGGTAGGTAACCCAGCAGACCCCTCTTCCTATCTTGCCTAAAGAATGCTCTACCATGGAAAGCATGTTGACCTGGTGAGGAAACCATCCATTGACCTCTACAAGAAGAAGTCCAGTAAAAGTCATAAAAAGCCATGCGAGGAAAAACATCAAAAGTGAGGGGAAAAAACCTGCTATGCCAGTGAGAATAGGAAGGCCCAACATCCCCGCACCAATACAACTACCGGCGATGAGTAACATGCCCCCCAACAAACTTCCACTTTTATCACTCATGGAGCGAGCCCCTAGTTTGCATCTTTTCTACAATGCGGATCTCTTGCCCTAACCTTCCCAGCTCATATCCATCAAAATCGACAAATTTAAAAAACCTCTCAAAACAAGGGAAAACTTGAGATACCTGCTTTGCCATCTCCTGTGCTACATAGCGATAGGCGGGATGACCTGCAGGAGAAGAGCGCAACTCACAGATCCACTGAAGCTCTCTTAGCGTTACGTGGAAATACCAGTGGATATTATAGGCCATAGGAACGACATATTGAGCCTCTTCAGGGAGTTCCCCTGCAATGGTGTCATAGACTGTTTTGGCTTGCTCCATCGCTGTAACATAGGTTTTTTCAAGTTCTGAGTCTTTGATTTCACTTGGAATAAAAAAGCCAAAGTCACAAGAGAGCAGCTGCCTTTCTTGTGTGAGCATTCTATGTCTGTGTAAATCTCTATAGATGCCAAAGTCGGCAACGATCTCAAAAGTGAATGTCGCATGTTCTAAGGCTCTTGGAGATTTGTGTCTTCTATTTTCTCTAAATGTGCTCGCAGCTTCAAGGACACGTCCCAAGTCTTCCTGCGATAAGCTCTTACAATACTCTTGCAGCTCATGGAGTCCCACATTCGACGAGGCAAAAAGAAGTGCTGCAGCAACCTTTGACGGAGCATCTGCGTCATAGCTCAAAAGTCGAATGCCAGGATTTTGCATACAGTTCAAATCGGAGGCATAGCGCTGGGAGAGTAATTTAATTTCCCCTTGCATCTGCTCATGAAATTGTGAGTAGGACCTTTGGTACTTATGCGAGATCTCCGCCCTCCTTACAAAGGAAGGGACTACCTTACTTAGCTCCTGATATGCCTTCCTTCCCACATCTTGCATTTCTGCTAAGCTATGGGCGTTCAGTCGTTGGATCAAGCCCTCAAAAAATCTGCCATTACCAAAAAAACCCATATTCGTAAGAGCGCTTGCAGGCAAAAGACCCCTTAAGCAGTCGAGCACTTTAGCTCTGAGGGCTGCAGTGTAGGCGACCTTGGAGACGTCGTGTTCTTTGGGAAACTTTTTTTCCATAAACTCTGTAAGAGGAGGGATGAGCTGAGAGTAGGTATCAAAAAGCATATTACAGGTGTTTACATAGATATCTCTATAAGCAGATGTCATCAAAATAGGCTCTCTATAAAACAAGTACTCCCCATCCATCTTTTGATCGAAATAAATATATCTCGTAGACTTCTCCAGAGGAGACCCTCCGACTCTAGAGTCTTCAATCACTTTTGCTGCGATCATAGAGATGTTTTCTATGGCGAGGTGGGCTCCGCCTAGCTCCCCAATGGAATCATCGCCATACCCATCTAAAATTCTATCATAGAAATTTTGCGCCTTCTTGATTGCGACAACTTGATCTTCGAGTCCTTGTTCCTCTTCCTGAGATTGAGCACCGGCAATAGAGGAAAATGCTGTCTCCTCATTTAAAATAAATTCTTTAAGAAGAAGAGATCTGAGCCCTAGACTTGACCTGGAATATCGGGAAAACAATGCCCCTTTAATTACTTCCGGGAGATTGCGTAAAACGAACACATTACTTGTTGTGCTAGTTACATATCGATTAAGAATTTTGCTCTGGCTTTCTGAAAATTCTTCATATTCCTCGATCATGCAAGACCTCTTTAAAAATTATAACAATAGCTTTAGTTGAGACCTTAGAGTGACATATTCTAAAGGCAGGATCAAGAGAAAAAATAGGAGCTACGCAAAATTTTTAGCATCTTACAAGTGAATTCTTTCTTCTCTCAGTGTTGGATATAGCTGCTTTCCTGTGTCTGCTGTGGCGGCTTGATCTCTTAGCCATGCAGACATCGCATAGCCAATATAATTGCGGCTGCTTTGCTTCATGAACATATCTAAAGGAAGAAGAAAGGCAAAGCCCTTGTCATGATAGGTATGTCCATTGAGTTTTTCATTCGCATTCGTAAGAGAATACCAAAGAGAAAATCTCATGCCGCTCTTAAAATACCTTCCCACCTCAAATCTTGCCCCCACATCTTTGGCGAGAAACTGCCCGACTGCTATCTTACAATCCACTTGCAAAGGTTTGTAGTCATAGTAGATATGAAAAAAATATTGCACACCTAGAAACGGCTTTTTCTCTGTTTTAGTCCCATCATATTTTAATACTTCATGGACAAAGCCTATGCCATTGTAATGTCTTTTCCAGACAGCAGCTCCCGATATGCCTAGAGCTAAGCTAGATGATACAGGATAGTAGAGAAACTCGGTCGCCAGCCCTCCATAAGCCGCTTCAAAATATCCTGTGGCAAGCCGATAGAAAAATCCTTTTCTCAGATTCCAGCTGCGCTGCAAGAAGGCTTGCTCCATATGATACGTGTTGCTTTGAAAATACTTCATCGAATCCGTACGTACAACGTAGAGGTGGGAAGGGTTGAGCCTATCCACCCCTGATAGGCCCTTCATACTAGACAAAGCAGAGTAGCTAACTAAAGTCTTATAATATACCTGATTGAACACATACCCTTCAGGGGATGCTACCATGCCTAGATTATATTTAAACTTGCCATGGGTACTGCCAAAAAAAGTAATCAACCTCGGCCTGACGGTGAAGGTCCAAATCGGCTTTTTCCTTTGAAAAAGAAGGGTGGATTCATATTCACTAGGTGCGGGGGGAGCTTCTTGGATAGGAGATACTGTCTCCAGCTCAAATCTACCGATAAGACCCAGCCTATACCTATAGAGATCTTGGGTTCTGTAATAGTAAGCCTGACAGGGGAGAGCATCAGCCTCCACAACAACAGTAACAGCTTCGATATCAGAGGGAGTCAAGGCAGCTAAGATAGACTCGACTCGTTCTTTCACCACTTCATTGAGACGATATCTATTGTTTACCACTTTGATCCAAAGTTGTTTTTTACCTTCCTGATCATAAAAGAGGTATGCAACGTAGAGATCAAGCCCCTGATCGCCTAGGGCATAAGCGAGCTCATGTGCAAAATCTACTTCAGGACGAGAGTGCCCTAGGGGCTCTGTGACAATAGGAGTCTTGTATATTTTTGCGTCATCTACTTTAGGAAATAATCCCTTTGTACTACCTAAAGGCACTCTTAAAGAAGCTGATCCGGCCACCTTCTCCCCTCGAATGCTATTGACTGTCAGCTGCAGCGTATCCCATGCAAGGAAGGAAATCCCCCCATTGATCGGTGTTTTTACTTTTCTCCCTGCAGGATGTTCATGGGGATGTTTTTTATAGTTATTATCATCATACTCTACGATCAAGGATAGATTTCTGAAAAAGGAGTCCCTCTTTCTAAAGGGGGTCCAGCTCACGCCCCCAAAAAAGCCCTTCATCCTCCCGCGTCCCCACCCCAAAGTCGCTTCCAAATTCCCCTCTAACCATGTTTGTGTTGCGACAATGTACTGCGCATTAAACCTCTTGGTGCCGATAAAATCTTCCGCTCCAATGGATAGGTAAGGAAGCCAAGGGCATTCTTCAAAGGGCGTTAAAATACCGAACTTAATGTTGCCGATCCTCTCGGCATCATCTCCAAATCCCTCCTTGCCAAAGTTTGCCTCCGTCACTCCTGTATATACACAATAGTTTCCCGAGAGCTCAATGCGATCGAGCACTTGGATGTTCACTCCGTAAATATCATAAGGAGGAAGTCTTCCCCCTCCTGCCGCTACCATGCCTGCTATATTCATACGAGCTGAGGGCATAGTAAAATACCCAGCCATAAGAGAATAATTGTAGTATATGGGTAGGGCGTCTTGTATTTTTTTGTCGATCTTTTCCACTAATGCTAAGTCTTTAAATAACGAATCGTCTTCTCCATCGTCGAAAGAAGGGGATGGGTCCATTTCTTCTGCAGATATGAAAGAAGAAATAAGCCCGGCGGCTAGGCAAAAATACCGAAAAAGTCTCATGTATTCTCGACAAAGAAATTTTTCTAAGGAAAAACTAAAGCGATAAACTTAGAATGAAACCACGTTTTTTGCAAGAATTAGACTTGAATATAAGTAATATTAAAAAATTTTAGAAACAATGAACGATCAGCTAGATATCTTTTCTCTTCACTCCGCAGAACAAACACAAAACAACCAATTTCCAAGGGGGCCATAATGCTAGGAATCCATGCTAGAAAAAGAATCTGTGTTTCCTTTGCGGCTTTTGTCCTGATGTTATTTTTGCTATGGCAGACACTTTCATCTTCCGCGTGTGCAGGAAAAACTATTCTTCCGATAAGACTTTCCGAGCGACAATTATGTGACATAGAATTATTGCTAAATAAAGGCTTTGCCCCCCTTGAAAACTTCATGGATAGCAAAACATACAATCGAGTTGTCCGCGAAATGAGATTGTTAGATGGCACGGTGTGGCCCATACCTATAGTACTCGATGTCAAAGAAGAAATAAGACAAAAGATCGAAAAAACACCTGAGGCCATACTTGCTTTATGTGATTCCGAGGGCACAATTTTGGCTTATTTAGAAGTATCTGAAATTTGGAATCCTAACAAAATGGAAGAAGCAGAGCACGTATATGGGACTACAAATAGGGAGCACCCGGGCGTAGAATATCTTTTCGAGAAGACAGGTGAGTATTATGTTGCCGGGAAAATTACTCCAGTGTCCCCCGTTAAGCACTATGATTTTCCAATGCTCCGAAAAACTCCAGACGAACTCAAGGCCTTTTTTAAAGAAAAAGGCTACGATAGAATTGTTGCTTTTCAAACACGCAATCCCATGCATCGCGCACATGTAGAGCTTACAATGCGTGCCGCTCAGCAAGTAGGGGCTCACCTCCTCCTACATCCCGCCATTGGTTTGACAAAACCGGGTGATTTAGACCATTTTACTCGGGTAAAATGCTACCAAAAGCTTTTGCCTTACTACCCAAATAACCTGGCGTCTTTGAGCTTATTGCCTATTGCCATGAGAATGGCAGGCCCTAGAGAAGCGCTATGGCATGCAATAATCCGTAAGAACTATGGATGTACTCACTTCATCGTTGGAAGAGATCATGCAGGACCCGGAAAAGATAGCAGTGGAACAGAATTTTATCCCCCTTATGCTGCACAAGAACTGGTAGAAACTTATGCGACAGAAATTGGTATAGCAATGGTTCCCTTTAAAGAAATGGCTTACATTCAAGAAGACAATAACTACCAAGAGGTCGGTGAAGTCAATCCTTCTAAAACCACACTAAGCATTTCTGGCACACAACTGAGAAAAATGCTCAGGGAAGGTTCTCATATACCGGAGTGGTTTACTTATCCTGAGATCATTGCTGAGCTAAGAAAGGCCTATCCTCTTCGTACACAACAAGGAATTACCCTCTTTTTCACAGGACTATCCGCCGCGGGAAAATCTACAATTGCAAATGCCCTAGCTGTTAAACTGATGGAAATACAAGATCGTCCCATAACCCTTTTGGATGGAGACATAATACGTGCAAACCTCTCAAGAGAACTGGGATTTTCTAAAGAACATCGATCATTGAACGTGCGTCGGGTGGGTTATGTTGCAAGTGAGATCACCAAACATCGGGGAATAGCGATCTGTGCTCTAATCGCCCCTTATGAAGAAGATCGCCTTGCTAATAGAAATCTGATAAATACCAATGGCAATTATGTGGAAATCTATGTGAGCACGTCTCTAGAAGAATGTGAAAAAAGAGATCCAAAAGGTCTCTATTCTCTAGCAAGAGCAGGAAAAGTCCCCCAATTTACCGGCATTGACAACCCCTATGAGCAACCTAAAGACGTTGAAATAGTAATTGATACTGTTCAATATACAGTAAGTGAAGCAGTGGAACTCATTATCAATTATCTTACTAAAGAAGGTTTTTTGAATTACAGATAGGCTACTACCTATGCAGCCATTATTTTAGTATGAATACGGATTTTATAGACTTTTGGAGGAAATAAAAATTGTCTAATTTTCTAGTTGCAATTATGATTTTTCTAGCCTTGTATACAGATCTTGCTCCAGATGATAAGATTCTTTTTCTACATATTCCGAAATCAGCGGGATCAACCATAGTATATTTGTTTACCGATCATTTTTCTTACCAAGAATTGTCCGGCGATTCGCCACCTATATTGTTTTCAACACGTAGGGGAGTTCATGCTTGTTTCTATGATGAGAAACACCTTTTAGACGAATATAAATTCATTACATTTCTCAGACATCCCATTGAAAGAATATTAAGCGAACAGCGGTATTGTGTAGATCTATTAAAAAGAGATCCTAAAATTTTAGAAAGCCATCTATTATCTTCGGAATCTGATCCAATAAATTCAGCATCCAATATTGTATGCAAGATGTTGTCAGGATTGAATTTTAATGATAGAACAATAACAATTGAAACTCATCTAGAAAATGCAAAAATCAATCTTAGAAATAACTTTCTCTTTGTTGGAATAGTTGAACAAATGGAAGAGTCAATTACTCTTCTTTATAATAGTCTCGGCTGGACTATTCCCGAGCAAGTGCCGGTTCGCAATACAACCATTCTGCCCCCATTTGAGAATGCCGATACAATGCTCCATACTCAAAAAAACCAGGTCGAATCTAGGGAGTTTTATCCTCATGAACTAATAGAAGGAATTAAAACAAGAAATTGGGCTGATATAGAGCTGTATAATTATGCAGTTGATTTATTCGAACAACGCAAAACAACTAACACGAAAACAAACAAAACAGAAAAGACTCAAATACAATTTAAAAACCGATACGACTATTCTTTTGAACAAGCTTTAAATGGTTACGGTTGGAGCTCTAGAGAGTTTACGATTGACTATTGCTACAGATGGGTTTCTGACTCTAATTATTGCACCGCGGACTTTTTCTTACAGAAAGACACGTATCTATTAGATTGTTGCATATTTATCCAGCCGGCACTGGCAGAACTATTCTGCATCTCTGCTAATAACACACCTATAAAAACCAACTACGCTTTAAATAAAAATGAAGATCCAAATTCCTTTCAGTGGGTGCATTTTTCTTCTATTATCTCTAAGGAACTGGTAGAGCAAAATAAAAAAACACAAATCGCATTTTTTTTAACTACCCCGATAAACCCATCTATTCCTCAATATAAAGAAATGGACAAAAGTAAAGAACTACTTAGAAAACATCTGCCTATTGGGAGATTTGCCTGTAATAAAATTAACATTGCAGCCAAAGGACAAAACTAAACTCATTTTCCTCTTCAAGACCTTTGCGTAGGCTTTCAAGAGACAAAGAGAAGTACAAGTCAGCCCATCCGAGGCCAAAAACCTTGTTTACTACTGGGCAAGGAACCTCTCTAACGATCCCTCCAAAGGTGGAGACAAATGGGAAGAAATGCACCCACTTGATGATCGAATGGCGCTTCTTCGAGCCGTAGCGTTTGTGTCAAAAACGATATAGGATCTTTTCACCTCCTTATTTTTCAACCTCAACCTGCTGATCTTCACAAGCATATAAACAAACTTGCGGCCAAAAAAATTGTGTAAAGGTTCTAATTGCAGATTATTAAGGTACTTTATATACTTTCTTTCCTAGGAAGACCTCACTTTGGGTCTTTTTTAAGACTCCGGGGCATTTTCACAACAAAAGACGCATAAGGACTGCAATGAGCTATCACAAAGATTTTCTGAACTGTATTTCTAACCATGACTACCCCTCCTTCCTTCGTTTATGGGAAGAGTACTGTTCCGGGGATGAAGTCGAAGGACCTGAACTCGTAGACATTTTAAAGTCAGTGAAAAGCTCTAACCTGGCTGAATTTTTTGGCAAACATGTAGAGAGAATCCTCCCCCTTTGGGCAAAAATAACGGATGCAGAATCCTCCCACGAAGCCTTCAAACTCATTATTGATATAGAGACGACAAATAATGAAAAGCTCGGAGAGATGGTGGTAAATTATCTAAAAAACCAATACGGCGAGCAGAAATATTTCGCAGAGAAAATGCGTCTTATCGGACTGAGGAGTAAGGGACCATTTCAAGGAGCCATCAGCAATTATGAACTTCTTACTCACATAGATAAGGGGAAATTCGTTTTCCACACGGGAGGCTGGGGCGTAGGAGAGATCGTAGATTTTTCCTTAGTTCGCGAGCAGCTTAGTCTTGAGTTTGATTTCGTTCCAGGGAAGAAAGATGTTTCTTTTGAAACAGCCTTTAAAACATTGATCCCCGTTCCCGACCATCATTTCTTAGCTATGCGCTTTGGCAACCCGGATGAATTAGAAAAGAAAGCTAAAGAAGATCCAGCTGACGTCATTAAAACACTTTTAAGAGATTTAGGACCTAAAACAGCTGCAGAAATTAAAGATGAGCTCTGCGAGCTTGTCATCCCGGCAAAAGAGTGGACCAAATGGTGGCAAAATGCAAGAAGCAAAGTCAAAAAAGACACCATGATAGACACGCCGGAGGATATCAGAAAGCCCTTCCGATTAAGAAAAATGGAGGTCACTCATGAAGAACGCCTGCAAAAAGCTTTGGAAACTAAGCCTGATGCCAACACGCTTATTCAGATGATCTATTCATTTGTGAAAGATTTTCCTGAAACTTTGAAAAATCAAGACTTCAAATCCCTTCTTTGTTCCAAGCTAAGCGAAATGCTCTCTTATAGTGAGATCAGCAAAGCTCAGCAGCTGCAAATTCACTTCTTCCTACAAGATCTATCTGCAGCAAAAGACTCTGGTGTAATCGCACAAATTATAAAAGAGCTGTCTTCTATTGCAAACATAGCAGATCTTCTTGAGCAAATAGAAATCCTTTCCTTCAAAAAAAGAACATTAACAGAAATCCGAGTGCTGCGATCTGACTGGAAAGATATTTTCCTGCATTTCTTTCTTCTTGTAGACCAAAGTACGCTTCGCGACTATCTGATGAATGAACTTCTTTCAAATGGAGCAGAGAAGGACGTGAATGTTAAATTGGAAGAGCTCAATTCCCATCCCTATAAGTATCCAGAAACGTTCCTATGGTATTTCCAAAAAGTAATGACACAAAAGCAGCTTCCTTTCTGTAATGAGCAAGGGCAAGTGAAGTTTTTTGAATCCCTTCTTATATTGCTCAGCCACGTAGAACAAAGTAATGAGCAAAGAGAGCTCGTAAAAAAAATCAATGGAATCTTAGCTGCTGGGCGATACGCAATTGTCCGCCAAATCATGGGTCAAGCAAGCATAGAAGAAGTAAAAGAGTTTTTACTCCTCGCTACCAAGTGTCATTCTTTCAGCGATCACGACAAAAAAATCTTCACTTCTCTTGCTGAAGTTGCACATCCCAACTTACTCAAGATGCGCAAAAAGAAAGGGGAGAAAGAACAGGAAGACAACTCTATCTGGTCTACCCAGGAGGGATACTTAAAACTACAACAAAGAATCCAGCAGATCGCTACTGTAGAAACCGTAGAAAATGCTAAGGAAATTGAAGTAGCTAGGGCTCATGGAGACTTAAGAGAAAATGCGGAGTTCAAAGCAGCTCTAGAAAAAAGAGACAGACTGCAAAGTGAACTCAAACTTCTTTCTGATCAACTAAACAGAGTACGGGTGATCACACAAAATGACATCTCGACAGATCGTGTTGGGGTAGGATGTGTGATTGAGTGCACAAGTAACAAGGGACGAAAAACAAACTATACGCTCCTTGGACCCTGGGATGCTGATCCAGAAAAAAACATTCTTTCTTTCCAATCTAAACTGGCGCAAACAATGAAAGGACATGCGGTGGGAGAGAAGTTCCAATTCCAAGATGAGGAATTAACTATTACTGCCATACGTAGCTACATGTAAAAGAAAGCTTTATCAATTTTATCAGATAGAGTACAAGTAGCTTTTAGCAATTCTTATACCCCAGTTGATTTATGAAGCTAGTTATTGCTAGTACAAACATGCACAAGATTCGAGAGTTCCGCAGTATGCTTAAATCACTCAAGACTGTGGACATCTACTCTCTTGTTGATTTCCCTCACTATGTCCCTCCTTATGAAGATGGAAGGACTTTTGAGGAAAATGCCACCCTTAAAGCAGAGCATGCGGCCAAGGCACTTGGATGTTGGACAATAGCTGATGACTCGGGGCTTGTCGTACCGGCCCTTAAAGGAGACCCCGGCGTTTATTCTGCAAGATATGCTGGCCCTAGCGCTACAGACAAGGAAAACTGCCAAAAGTTGCTTCTTGCTATGAAAGACCTGCACGATACCGATCGTTGTGCCTACTTAGAATGTTGCATTGTTTTAGCCTCCCCCAAAGGAGTAGAAAAGCAGGTCAAAGCCATTTGTGAAGGAATGATCGACAACAAGGAAAGCGGAAGAAATGGGTTTGGCTACGACACCGTCTTTAGAAAATATGAATACAGCAAGACATTTGCAGACTTAGAAGAAGAAACAAAGAACCGCATTTCCCATAGAAGAAAGGCTTTTGACAAAATCCTTATTTCATTAGAATCTATACGTGACAATGCGCTACTTGATAGACGGTTATAATCTTCTATTTAAGTCCTCAAAACGTAAACTTTCTTTAGAAAATAAAAGAAGGGCTCTTATTGAATTTCTCAACGAGCTAGCCAAAGAGCTCTCCTTACAAATCACCGTTGTTTTTGATGGTTCATCAGAGGATCGCGCCTACCTAAAAAGTCATTTCGATAGGCTAGAACTCGTTTATACGGAGAAGAAACAAAGTGCCGATGACTACATATATGAGGAAGTAGCTCACTTTCCCAACAAGAAAAATGTAACTGTTGTGACATCTGATAGAGGACTAGAGCAAAGGTGTAAACTCCATGGGATAGAGGTCTATTCGATCAGCTCCTTTTTTCAGCTGTTGCAAAAGAAAAAAGGAAAAAAAACTCGTAAAAGTCAAGCAAAGAACCCCTTTGTAGAGAGCCCTGCAGAAATGACTAGGCTTCTCATGCTTTTTGAAAAACGCTTTATTGAAAGCCTGCAAGATCACTTAGAATAACTGATAGTAAAATGGGAAAATTCTTCTTGCATAGGCCTATAAGATGTTTTGTAGTTGTGGATGTAACTAGAATCAAAAGTTGAGAGAAGCGAGCGTAAAAAGACCTCTAAATCTGTTTTTTTGCCCTGTGCACAAATTTCTACACTGCCGTCACTTACATTTCTGACAAAGCCTGTTAGGTGAAGTTGGTCTGCTAAGTATTTTGTTTTAGAGCGCATTCCCACTCCTTGCACTCTCCCTATGAGGATAACATGCATTTCTTGCTTTAGCATGCGCCAACCTCCTCACATTGAGACTCTACATCTTCCAGATGAGAAGAGAAATCGACACTCTCCCAAGAAAATCCTGCCATAAGAGCCAGCACTTCCTCAGTACTTTTAGACCTATTTAAAGCCTCTCTCAAAGATTTTGCCCCTCTGCCTTGTTTTAAATACCAGCAGCCGACTCTTCTCATGTCGAGCATCGCTCTTTTCTCCGGCTGATAGGATAAGATATACTGAAAGTGCTCCATAAGCTTTTCTCTATAGTCCGCATAGGTTCTTGTAAGAGGATCTAACCCAAGCAATGTCCGGCATACATCATCGATAACCCATGGCTTGCCCATCGTGGCTCTTGCGAGCAAAATGGCGTCGCATCCTGTGGCAGAAAACATTTCTTTGGCTGCCAGTCCAGACGTAACATCTCCATTCCCGATGATCTTTATTGTCGAGGAGGCTTCTTTACACTCGCGTATATAATCCCAGACAGCAGGTCCTTTGTATCCTTGAGCTCTTGTTCTTCCATGTATGCAGATGGCAACAGCGCCGGCCTGCTCAGCAATCTTAGTGATTTCTGCTGCATTAATAGACAGAGAATCCCATCCTGCTCTTATTTTTACTGTCACAGGAATCTTTACAGCAGCTACCATGTTAGAGAGGATTTCTCCGATGAGTTCAGGAGTTCTCAGCAGTGCAGACCCGCTCCCGTCCTTAGTCACTTTATCCACGGGACAACCACAATTTAAATCTACAACGTCAAACCCTAGCTCTTCGATCATTTTAGCACATTTGCCGGCAATCTGCGCTTTACTTCCACAGATCTGCCCACCAATAGGATGCATACCAGGAGAAAAATCCAGCAAACGAAAAGTATGCGGATCATTTCGAATCAGAGCGTCCATCTTCACCATTTCACAGTAGACAAGGCCTGGCCGGTATTGTGTAGTCATCTTTCTAAAGGGAAGATCGGAACATCCAGCTAGCGGAGCACAAAAGATATTAGAAGGTAGGGTGATAGACCCTAGTTGAAAAGGCTGCTGTAAATAATTCATCGAACTAGCGTGATCACAAGCTGCTCAGAGATCTGTAAAACAAAAAATCCAATAAGCGGGCTAAGATCTAAAACCCCTCCGATGGGAGGAATCACTCTGCGAAATACGTTGAGATAAGGGTCCGTAATGTTTACCGCAAACCGCATAAACGCATACCGGGAAAATGAAGGGAACCACGACCCTATTACGCGAATCAGCAGAAGAACAGTGTAACTCAAAAACAACAGATGGATAGTATATAATAATAAATTCATAGCAAGCCCTCTTATTTCCTGCAATTTTACCTCTCTTTCATTTTTCCTGCCAGCGAATAGGATGACAAATCTTATTTGAAAGGAATCAATCAGGGCGAAAGAACTTTATTTTATGTTGATAAAATTCTCCCCCCAGTTACAATTTCTTCTTTTCTATTCTGCGAAGCTTTGTAAAAATATGGATGTTTTTGGAATATATCTAGACGCTGATCTGATTAAGGTGGCTAGGCTCAAAAAGAATAAAAAGGGCTTAATAGACATTTCTGACCTTCGGTCATCAAAGTGCATAGAGGAAGATTCTGATGTAAAGCCGCTTTACTTATTAGACTCCATGGCTGATGCAAGATCCCGATGTATTGTGTCGGGATTGGAAGGGTCGAGAACTTTTCTGCGAAACATAGAAGTAAAACTACAAAGCTCAAGAAAAATCCTCAAAACGCTTCCGTTCCTTACAGAGGAAATGACTCCTTTCCCCCAGGATGAAACGATACTATTACCCCAAATAGCGAAGAAAAACGCAGACACCTGCTCCGTTCGCCTTATAGCCTCTAAAACATCTTGGATAGAAAACCATATCCATGAATTGGCTAAGTATGACATCGAGCCGGAAATCCTCTCTTGCTATCCCGCTGCTTTATGCCGGTTCCACCAATATTTTTTTTCTGAAAATACAAATAGTATTGTGATCCACATTGGGTTTGAAGAGAGCCTAGTAGTATCCTTAGCTGAAGGGTGTTTTAATTTCTCCTATGCATTTCCTACAGGGATTAAACATCTCCTGCAAGCAGCTAGTTTAGATTTGCCACATCTTTCCAAAGAGCAGAGAGCCGAAAAGATGAATACCCTAGACCTTTCCCGGCTAAATCCCGATCTCTGTCCCAACCTTCATAATGAGATTACGCATCTAGAAAAAGAGATAGACAGGACCTTAAGCCATATGGAATCTAAGGAGAAAATCTTGTCCTCATGTCCTGTTTTTCTTTGTGGCAACTTTTCTTCTCTTATTTATCTAAAAAACCATTTAGAAAGTAAAATCTGTAAAGAAAGACCTGTTGTGGTTTTGCAAGATCACCCTAAATTTGACATTCTTACCATCCTCTGTTTTGCTATTCCCATAGGACTTGCCCTCGATGGGATGTGCGCTGATAAACGCTCCGTGCAATTTAGACAAAAATCTTTTATTTCCTCCACCGCCATGCAAAGAAGAATAAGGTCTTTGACCATATTTGTCGGCTCCTGTCTTCTTTTATCACTTGGTCTCACTCTTTTAGGGAATCGTTTATTACAGCAAAAAGAAGAGCTCCTAACAAGCAAACTAGAAGCACCGTTCACACAGTTAGGATTGGAAATGCCTGAGGAAAAGTTGGATGTATTGCAAAAAGTACATATTTTGGAGCAAGCGTATAGTAAAAACAAAAAGCCTTTTGCTTATTCCAGCCCGCTTCCTACTGTATCAGATGTGCTCGCATGGATTTCTACGCATCCCAAGCTATCCTCTTACCAAGAAAAGGAAGGGAAAGATGTTTTTATAGAAATGGAGAAAGTCAAATACCAGATGGTAAAATACCCTCATGTTGGCGCAGAAAACCAATCTTATCAAGTGCAAGTAGAGCTGGCATTTCGCTGTACCTCCCCGCAAGCTGCAAGAGCATTTCATAGTGCATTGCAAGAAGATTCTCTTATAGACGACAAAAAACAGATTTCCTGGAAAAATCAAGAGTCGTTCTATCAGGCCTCCTTCTTCTTAAAACCTCAGCTAGAGGCACGAAAATGAACCGTTTCCTGAAACTGCCTTTTAAAACCATCCTTTTTCATCCCTTGTTTCTTGCTTGCATAATCGTAGGTTCTCTAGTTCCCGTATGCGGCGCAATTAACCATCTTTTTACAAGAAATGAACAAATCTCTTTTGCTTTAGAAAAGGTGGACCTACTAGAAAAAAAAGGGCGATATCTTTCTTGGATTAAAAAAAATGAAGAGCAAATACTGGGTCAAATAAAAAATAGCGACCCTCTATACATGGAGAAGATATGCCAATCTTTGACATTTTTGGAAGCAGAGAAAAATAAATGGCTCAGCGTCATAGACCATGTCGAAGAGAAAGACCCTATCAGGAAAAGACTCGACTTCCTTGAAAGCAGTCAAAATCGACTCTCTTTTGAAGAGACAAAATTTAGAAAAGGCCCTCTCTTCCAAGAAGTAGAAGAAAGGCAAAAACAACCTATTGAACTGAGTGAAGAGGACTTGAAAAAACTACTCTCCTCCTTAGAAGGGATCCCCATACAGTCTCTCGATGTCTCTGTTGGGAGACCCTATATTCTTATTACTCACTTTGATCTGTCCAAAAAAACCCTTCTAGAAACAAAAGAAAAGGTGTACATGCTCAGCACAGAAATTCTAAAAAGAGAAAAAAACTCCCTATGAGAACTATGATCCCATCTATCCTGCTGTTTTTTTGTATTACCCTCTGCAGCTGTCATGCAAAGAAAGAGCCGCCGGAAAATACCATCGTCAGCATGCAGCTGATCGACCGCAATGGTTTTTCTGAAACAATCAGCACAAAGGATCGACTAGCCAAATACCAGGAAACGGAGTTCTTATCTCCACAACCCTATCAAAAGGTTCTACGCGTTTACCATAAAGATCTCCAAG
>JAHFTP010000004.1 GCA_023265495.1 Chlamydiota bacterium | reverse complement strand
CCTACCTCTTAAAAAAAACGTCTATGACTATTTGTTAAATGGCAGAAATGTAGCGGTGGAGGACCCCAAGGGGTTATTCAGCAGTGGTAAAAAGCAAAGAATTCCCACAATAAGGCCGGCTCTTCAAAAGCAAGTAGAAGATTTTGAAGAGATTGTGCTTGAAAGAGGCATCCCCTATCACTACCACCTTACAAAACGACTCGACTGGAGAGTCACTTTATCAGCCGCACATGCAACCATCCCCAAGGGAGCTTTTGTTGCCGTATATGCAGGGACGATAAGAAAGAACAAGAAAAAATCGGGCCTTGTTTTGACCAAAATGCCAGAGGGAACCTATATAAAGATAGACGCCGGCAAAAAAGGCAATTTTACCAAAGATCTTCCCCTTCTTATCGATGGCAACCTTAGCTTTAAGCTCTACAAAGACAAGGAAGGAGATCTAAAAGTCCTTCTGCTTGCTAAGAGAGCTATCCATCCCGGAGATACTCTGTCTTTATCTGCAAGTGCGGAATAAAAATATTTTTACCCATTGTTAGGACAAGTGCTCGCACACAAGTGCTTGCAGATAACCGCAAAAACTCCTACAATCACCTTCTTAAAAAACCCTCTAAATATAAGAAAGAATTTTATGACTACAACGCCTCAGTACCATGAACATGAAGAATTTCGTAACCGCACTGCAAAACTTGCAGAGATACGAGCACTTGGCATCAACCCCTACCCTCCCTGCTTTACTCCTACGCATAAGGCTGAAAAACTCCTAGAAAAGTACGAAAATGCGGAGCTGGGCCACAGCGAAGATGCAGCGGAAGGACGTACCGATAAAGTAATAATTTCCGGCAGGCTTATGCTTTTCAGAGCCATGGGAAAAAATGCGTTCGCCCACATCCAAGATGACACAGGCCGCATTCAGTTGATGTTCAATAGGGACCTGACCAAAGTAGATGGCCTCCCTCCACAAGAAGACGTCAGTGGCATCAAATTCATTGAGAAGAAAATAGACCTGGGGGACATCCTAGGTATTGAAGGGCACGTATTTCGCACACAAAAGGGAGAGATCACCATTTTTGTGAAGGGTGTTACCCTCCTTTGTAAGACGCTGCTTCCTCTTCCTGAAAAACACAGCGGCCTCGTAGACAAAGGCGTTCGTTATAGAAAGCGATGGCTCGACCTCATCACACATAGCGATATCATGGATCAGTTCCGCATGCGCTTTAGGATCATGGGGCTCATCCGCAAGTATTTTGAGAAAAATGGGTTCTTAGAAGTAGAGACCCCCGTCTTACAAAATGTCTATGGTGGAGCGCAGGCGAGGCCTTTTACCACAAAACTCCATGCTCTAGAGCAGGAGATGTATTTGCGCATCTCTTTGGAGATCCCCCTTAAAAAACTCATTGTCGGCGGCTACGACAAAGTATTTGAGATGGGCAAAGTCTTTAGAAACGAAGGGATCGACCGGACACATAACCCCGAATTCACCGAGCTAGAAGCCTATGCAGCCTATGCAGATTACAACGATATGATGGTGCTCACGGAAAACCTCTTTGCCTCCATTGCACTCGAGCTATTTGGCACGACAAAGCTCACGGTAGGAGCAGAAGGAGAAGAGAAAACCATCGATCTGCAGACCCCGTGGAAGCGGCTGAGCATGAAAGAGAGTATCAAGGTCTATGCAAACATCGACGTAGACACGCTCTCTGATGAAGACATGAAACGCCTGCTTGTAGAGAAAGCCTCCGTAGATGCCAAAGAACTCAAGGGCAAGACAAGAGGCGCTATGATCGCGATGGTATTTGAGGAATTTGCAGAAGAGCACCTCATCGACCCTCACCATATCATTGACCATCCGATTGAAACGACTCCTCTTTGCAAGCTGCACAGAGATCCTGCCCTTCGGCAAGAAAACTTCGTAGAACGATTTGAAACGTTTATCCTAGGGGGGGAGTTCTGCAATGCTTACACGGAGCTAAACGACCCTGAGCTCCAAAGAAAACTCTTAGTAGAACAAGCAGAAAAGAAATTAGCAGGAGATGAAGAAGCCCATCCACTCGATGAAGAGTTTATCGAATCGGTCTGCCAGGGCATGCCTCCAACAGGCGGGCTTGGCATCGGCGTAGACAGACTCGTCATGCTCTTTACCAATGCGCAATCCATTAGAGATGTACTCTTCTTCCCCATAATGAAGCCTGAAGAATAACACATGCAGTACTCAGTTTTCTCACAAAGGCCTGCCGACTTTTCTCCTTCTGCAGAGGCGTCCGGCTGCTATATAGAATGGGACGGCAAGGTTCTTTTTCTAAGACGCTGCCCCCATAAATATCAAGGCAGCTTCTGGGGCGTGCCCGCCGGCAAGCTAGAAAGGCAAGAAACACCTATCGAAGCTGTAATCCGAGAAGTACGAGAAGAAATTGCCTTAGATATCGACAATGGCACATTGGAGAACATAGGCATTCTCTATGTACGCCTTCCTCATCAAGACTATCTCTTTCATATGTTTCGCTCCGTCTTTATCGATGAGCCTTCCATAGAGCTTCATCTTGAAGAAAATGAGGAGGCGCGCTTTGTGACCTACGCGGAGGCGATCCGGCTCCCCCTGATGGTCGGTGCAAAAGAAGGCCTAGATCATTACCAAAGCTGGATATGCAAAAAAACAGCAAAATAAAAGGGGGCCAGCCCCCTTTAAATCCCCTTTCTTGTTATTTTAACCTGATGGCATCTGTAACATCCAATTCTATTACCGGCTTGGTTTTCTTCAGCCGCTTCTTAACATTTTTGATAGGCTCTGCAGCGGGAATATTTTCAGGAGGGATTCCTCCAATATCGGCAATAGCTATCCTGACTTTTCTTCCAACTTCTTCGTGAATTTGTATGGCATCCCTTGGATTCACAATGCGATCTCTTTTCAGTTTTTCCCTCGTTTGTGTCATACGGAATAGATTTGCTGCAAGCTCCGAACTATCCATCCGATCCATGAGCTGCTCAGTTTCAGGGATTCCTTTTCTGAGTTTGATAGCGTCAACACCGAGACCACCGTATAAGCCTTTGTATCCGGCATCATGAAATAGGCCGAACATCCTGTTTTGCACACCAGCATCTTGAGCAGCTCCAGATAATGCCTTGAATTTTTCAGACGCCTGCCCACGTAAGTCCACCCGATCTAAATCAGCCATCTCAGAGTCTGAAAGTTCTTGTCGTCTGGTTTGAATGGCAAAATATTGCTGCGCATGGGCGATTTCCGGTTTTCTAGGATCCCCATTTTGGGCAATGAGATAACAGGCAAAGCGAGAGAGATGATAATCAGTTACTTCCCTCTCCGTTTGGCTACCAATTTCGACCATCTTGCGGGCGCCCGCAAAATGGTTTTGTGGATTGTTGCCGGATTTCTTGCAGGACTCTATGGCCTTTTTTAGGGCGTTCTCAAAGTAACGCCATTGAGAGTAACCCAGGCATAGCTGGAGATCCCTTGCGCTCCAGTATTCCACGCCATGCTTATTGGTTTTCTTAAGTTCTTCAAAAGACACTTTGCTTTGGGTGAGTGAATGTGATTCCATAAATAAGAACTCTTTGTAAAAATTCTTATGCAAAGATAGGAATAGTAAAAATATTAATCAAGATGTTTAAGAATCTGATTTTTTTTAAAAAACAGCGGGGTAAAGGGGGCTGGCCCCCTTTAATAAATCCCCTTTTTTGTCTCTAGCTATTTGGCAGACAAAGACTCTACGTAGGCTTCTCCCTGCTTTGTCAAATAGACGTTGTTTCCCTGGCCTTTTTTCAGGAAGTTGCTTTGAGCCAGCATGCGGACGATATTTTCTACGCTGCGGTCATTTTGTCCCATAGCTCTGCCCACCTCATACATGTTGATCTCTTCGAATAGGTCCCCTCTTTTCAGCGCTAGCTCGAAGAGTTTTACCAGGTAACGTTCATCTTTTGTCATTTATGATCCTTTCTTTAATCTTATACCTGTTGGCGTATCTTCCAGGACATATCCTGCAGCGAGGATGACGTCTCTGTGGTGATCTGCCTCTTTCCAGTTTTTCTCTTTGCGCGCTTTTTCTCGTTTCTCTAAAGCATCCAACAGTTCATCAGGTATTTTTTCTTGTTTTTTCTCTAGGGGAAGGACGCCCAGCACGGCATCTAACTCTTTTAATACTTTTAAAGCATGCAAGGCTTCCTTTTTCCCTATTTTGTTTTTATCACAGAGGCCATTCATCTCTCTGATGCCATCAAAGAGTGCGGCCAAGGCGAGCGATATGTTTAAATCTTCTGCTAGGGCCAGCGTGAAGTTGCGAACGACCTTCTCCAAGACAGGTTCTAGAGCCCCATGAGACTTATGATCGGTGATCCTCTCTAGCCTATCTACAAAGTCTGCGATCCGCTCTAAAGAGGCTTTTGCAGCCTCTAGATTTTGGAAGGTGAAGTTCTGCTGTATGCGATAGTGTGTTTGGAGCAGGACATAACGTATCTGCTCTGGGGTATATCCTTTTGCTAGCAGGTCGCGCAAGGTGTAGAAATTCCCTAGGCTTTTTGACATCTTTTTATGGTCGACAAGGAGGTGCTCTACGTGGAGCCAATGCCTCACAAAGCACTTATCACTATAGGCTTCACATTGGGCAATTTCATTTTCATGGTGGGGGAACATGTTATCTATTCCCCCTACGTGGATGTCGATGGTCTGCCCGAGTAACTTCATAGCCATGGCAGAACATTCGATATGCCAGCCGGGACGGCCTGGGCCAAAGGGACTATCCCAGAAGATCGTGCCATCGCGCTCGGCATCATAGCTCTTCCATAGGACAAAGTCGCAGACATGATCTTTTTCATATTCGTCACTACCCACTCTCTCTGATGCACCCACTTGTAGTTCATCTAAGGGAAGATGCGAGAGCCTGCCATACTTAGGGAAACGGACCAAAGAAAAATAGACGCTCTTATCGGAGCCGACGTAGGCAATTCCTTTTTCTATAAGCCCTTGTATGATGGTGATCATATCGGGGATATAATCCGTCGCTGCGGGATACTCTTCCGCAGGCTGGATACGAAGTGTTTGCAGATCCTCAAAAAAGGCTTCTATATAAGGCTTTGTATAGTCCTCTAAAGACATTTTGCTATCTAATGCCCCTTTCATAGTCTTATCATCGATGTCGGTGATATTCATCACCTGCCTGACTTTCATACCAAAAAATTGGAGGGTCCTTCGCAAAAGATCTTCTTGTACATAAGTTCTAAAGTTCCCAATGTGTGCAAAGTTATATACGGTGGGACCACAAGTATAGAGCAAGATGGTATGTCCATTTAAAGGAACAATCACCTCTTTTTCTCTTGTCTCCGTATTGGTTAACCGAAGAGCGATATTTTGCTTTTCCATGGATGTGGTCCTTTTAAACTAGATGTTCTTCTAAGTATCGATAATCGATCTTTCCCGTTCCGGTAAGAGGGATCTCTTTTATTTGCTTTATCTCCGCAATTTTCACAATACGTCCCCATCCCCGCTCTTTAAGAGCTATATTGATCTCGTCTTTGGCAAGAGCCAAGGCGGTAAATAGGATAAGCGAGGCCTTATCCTCTTCTCTAGCAATGAGGGCGAGCGAAGATCCTGCAAATGGATCTTCCACCCATCCTTTATCCTTACAGACGGAAAAAATCTCTTCCTCTAATCCGCCGAGGCTGATCATCTCTCCGCCAATCTTGACAAATCGCTTGAGCCTGCCCGTGAGTGTTAAATTCCCCTTCTCATCTAGGTAGCCACGGTCTCCGGAGCGGTACCATTTCTGTTCCGACAGTGTAATAAAGGGACACTTATTACTGAGTAAATACCCGGAAAATACGCTCTCACCGCGGATGCATATCTCCCCTTCACTTCTTAGGGGAAGGATTTTGTCTTGTTCATCTATGATACAAACCTCTATCCCATCTAAGGGCCTGCCAACGCCAACGGCGGGCTCACCGGGGCGCACTATGGTCACCACAGGGGAGCATTCTGTAATGCCATAGCCTTCGATGAGTTTGGCATGAGGAAGGTTCTTCTCCACATAAGAGAAAAGCTCTGACGGCGCTTTTTCTGCACCGGAGACGATTAGTCTTAACGAAGAGAGCTTCTTTTTATCTGCTATGGAGAAAACGGCTCTAAGAAAACTTGGGGCTGAGCAAAACATCGTTATCTCGGCGGCAGCTATGTCTTCTGCTAGGCCGTGGCTATCATTAGGGTCCGGCGCATAAAATGTCTTCACTCCGCAGAGCAAAGGAAATAGCCCTGTGATAGAGAAGCCAAAAGAATGGAAAGGAGGCAGAATGCCATACAAACAATCGTCTGCATGGAGCGCCACACACTCCATAGCCGCTCTTTGGTTGACTAAGATATTGCGGTGAGAAAGAGGGACTGCTTTGGGAAGAGACTCTGTTCCGCTGGTAAATAATAAAACGGCAGGTGCATCAGAAGACACTGTATCCAACTTAAAAAAAGAGGTGAGCGAGCGCGCACTTTTTACGCTTCTTACCAAACAGAGAATCTTATCCATTAGAGAAACATCTTCTTTGAGCTCCTCTAGAAACAAAAACCTGTTTTCGATCTCTCCGAGCTCTACATGATCCAACTTGTCTAGGAAGGACATCGAAGTGATCACCCTTTGCAAGGACGTGCTTTCCTCTGCAAAGTTCAAGGCCCTCGTCCCCGTCGTCCAGTTGAGCATGACGGGCACTTTTTTTGCTAACATAAGAGAGAGAATGACTAAATAGGCGCCCACCGTTGAAGGAAGAAGTACTCCCACATTTTGTTCAGGAAATGCTCGGAATTTATCTGCTAGAAGCAGAGCCGCTCTTTTCATTTTCCTGTAAGTGAGAACACCGGAGAAGCGGTCTGCTGCGCAAACAAAACCATCCATCTTCTCTGCAGCGGATAAAAACGCCTCCGGGATTGTATTACCCTGCGGCAGAAAGGGGGCACGCCGCCTCAGCTCTTTTGGCCAAGCAAAGGTTTTTTCTTCCTTGCTCGTAGCTCTTTCATATTCTCCGACGGCTGCAAGACAAACGTCTTCTACCCGTCTGATCGACCCTAAAGCCACATCCGTTCTATCAAACTGTCTGTCTAGAAAGATATACACCTGCGCTACATCCAGCGAATCCATCCCCAGGTCGATGGCAAGATCCATAGAAGGCTCTATCCTTTCCGGGGCTTTGCCGCAAAGGTCTGAGAGCTGCTCTTGCACCCGCTTTTGTACAGGAAGAGGGATATCGATATTTTTTCTTCTCTTTTCTTCTTCTGAAGAGGCCATTTTTTTAGGCTCTACATATTGCTCCTTCCAGAAAGCAAGTGACACACGACTGACAGGCTCCGGCCCTGGATTTGGATATCTATTATACCAGTCCTCCAGGTATTTGTTGAGAGCAATGCGCTCTTCTTTCCAGGGGAAATCCTCAGAAGGGGTGCTTAGCTCTACAAGCACTTTTCTTCTAGGAGTAAAGAAAATCCCATTCTTTACTAGAGTCCATAAGCTGCTGATGAGCTCTTTGCCAAAATCGGGGGAGTAGCCTGTGATCGCTCTAGAAAATCGACTTCCCCACAGCCCTGTCGTCCTGACGAGGACGACTTGCAGCTGCGGCACTTCTTCGATGATTTGATGCACAAAGGAGCTTCCGCCTACCACCTCTCTTCCATCCACCTTCAGCCTGCCCGAGGGGTAAATGAGAAAGTTCTCTCCTTCTGTAAGGCCTTGCGCAATCTCTTGCTTCTTCTTTGCGATGAGCTTCCCCCTCCAGACGCTGGCTTTCTCATCCATTGTGGGAATAGATAAAGCCGACACGAGCTTCATCACCCAATGAAACCCCTTTAACTTGTAAAAATGTTCCACAACAAGTGGACGAATGACAGAAAAATGAAGACCTAAATAGACAATGAGGATGACGGGATCGATCTCAGCTGGATGATTGGGAAGAAATACTGTACCCACTCCCCCTTTCTGGATCGAAGACTGCACCTTGTCTAATCCTCTGATCGTAACGCGATAGCGCAAGGAGAGCAAAAACCTCGCCACATGGAGCAAGACAAAATAAGCTGCTTTGTGTAGAAGGCCTTGTTTTCTGTGCATACTTTGAGACCGCTCTTGTATTTAAGATGGCATAAATCATATCTTGAACGTCCTTTTTTCTCTAGATAAACACTACTGCATTCTCTCTGCACTCCATTAATTATTAGAAATTTACAAATATAACAAAATCAGCATCGTGAATAAAACTAATACTAAATACCATTTATTAATGATTAATAAAATTGACAACCAATGCAACTAGTGAGATAATAATAATTTAGGAGACTTGTATTTATTGAGTATTATATGAAACAAGAAATGGACAAAGAAACGCGAAAAAAAGACCTTCCCTCCCTATCTGCCTTTGTAGGGCAGATGGCTGCCCTGCTACGAAAAGAAGCAAACACACAACCGGCAAAACCAGAAAAAAAGAAAAAGATGGAAAAGATCGAAGCAAAAAAAACGACGTTGAGCTCTGTGAATAAAATTGCGCAGATCGCCAAGATCCTACGATTAGAGGCGCAGAGAGTCTCCCAGAAAAAAGAGAATTAAAAAGGGAAAAATTAAGATTGTGTTTATTTTAGCAATTTTTCTAAGAAAAACTTTCTTGTTTTTAAAAAACTCATTCTTTCTATAATGAGTTTTTTCAAAAAAGAACTACCACAGGAGGTGTTCTATGGATATACGCGGCGTATCATCATCAGAAAGCAGTTCTACCCCTGCTTCTCACTTGAAAGAAGAATCCCAAGATGTAACAGGTCTTATGAGAAACATATGGGTTGCCAAAAAGTCTGCAGTTGCAAGCAATCGTAGCTATCAAAGAGGCAGTGAAGATCCTCGAGTCTCTCAGGTATTTCACAATACGATCTAAGCAATGGAAAAAAGCCTCTTATTAGAGAGGCTTTTTTCTTTTGAGCAGCTTTTGGACTGCAACGATTTTAAGTAGATCTCCGACGAGGAAAGGAAGCACGCCGAGGGCTGCTGCCTTCGCATAGCCTACAAATGTAGAGAGCCATGCCCATCCGAAGAGATAGATGACCATGTTGCCGATAGCTAGCGAGCAAAACATCTGCAAAGAAGAATATTCTTTCCTTCTTTCTACTAGGTATCCCACGACATAGGCGCTAACCAAGTAACCGAGCAAGTAGCCGCCAGTAGGGCCGGCTAAACAAACCATTCCCCCTTTTGCTCCGGAGAAGACGGGAAACCCCAAAGCTCCTTCCACAAGAAAAAGAAGGGTGGCAAAGAAGGCCTTTCTGCTACCTAGTAGAGCAGCAAAAAATACAATGACATGGGGCTGTGTAGCCAGGGGCACAGGAGTAAAAGGCAGAGGAATAGAAATGCTGCCAAATAAAGCAATGACAACACTCACCGCAAACACTTGTAGCATCTCTCCCGCATACGTACTGCGTAAAGAGGGCGCCCTAGGAAAAGAAAGTGCATCCGCATGAAACATAACCTCATCTCCATGAAAAAAATGTTACAATTTAAGAAATAAGAGTACCACCTCCTCCTTTTTTTCACACTCACTAAAGCATCTTTTACCTAGTAATAAAATTTTAGTTAGCAACACTTTTCACCTTCGCTCTGCTGCTGCATAGAGATCTTGCAGCGCTTGCACCACTTGCTCCCCAAAGGCCTCTGCGCTTATGTTGCCTACACCCGGATAAGCGGTCACAAAGAAGGAAATAGAATCATTCATCATTTTATAGGAGAATCCCACTCCATCGGGAACGGCAGGAATAAATCCACCCCCATCATTTTCAATATCGCCTCCATCAGCAAATGGCGTAGATTGCAAGTCTCTCCACCCTTGTCTAAAAGGTGTTTGGCTGGTTGTGAGCCTAAAAGGCGTTTTCCATGGAGCTGAAGCAAATACGGGCTCCTCCATCTCTTTTACTGATGCCACCACATTGAGTGCGATCAGATGTCTATGGAAACCGCGGCCCGTCATCGCCTTTTCTTTATCTATGCGATGTCTTTCCATAACGGAAGGTAAAAGTGCCATAGAGCCGTCTGCATCCGTTACAAAGGCTTTTACAAACGCTACCATCTCGGCGGTAACGGGGAAAATCGTTTCCGTCCGTCCATATTTAAACAGACGTTTTGTTCCCGTCTGGTAGGTGCGAACAAATTCGTGCTCCGTCCCTTGATGCATCCTATGCCAGGCAATTTGCAGCGCTACTTGAACGAAGGTGTCAGGGCTTAAATCCATTTTTTGGATCTTCTTTTTTCCAAAGGTATCTACGCGGCAATATTGCATGGCAAGCGTCCCTGTGATGGCACCCATCATCGTCTCTACTCTTCCCGCTTCCGTAGCGAGGGACACCTCTTCTTCCATTAGAGAAGGACAAGCTACATGGAAAGAAGAAATGAGCTCTCTTACAGCCGTGTTATCTTCTGCATCTACCCTTCTTCTCAAAGAAGAAGCCGAGTCAAAAGAGAGCGCTTTTACATCGGGAAGAGAGACTCCATCAGATAAAGATGGGATCTTAGGCAGCACAAGAGAAAGAGAGGCTCTATCTTTAGAAACAGCACGCCTTGCAAGAAAATCTAGCTGCGACTCGCCGGCGAGAACAACGATATGCGCTTCTCCGGGACTATGCGTATTCGTAAACGATTGGGAGCCGTCTTGAAAAACGACGAGGCCGAGTGCATAGCCAAAAAACCGGCTCCTTACACTCTTTTGCACAAAGACCGCCTTTTCTTGAGAATCTCTTGGAGTGCGTTCATCCAAACACAGAGGAAACAATGCCCCTTCGAGCAACTCCAGATTTCTTCTTTGCGTTTCATCGGTCTGCAAAAGAGCTCTATTCTTAGCCCATATACGTCTATCATCTGCAGACAAAACCCCCACCTCAAAATCAGGGCTCGGTTTAGAGGATGCATCCGCCATCACCTGAGCTATTTGATGCTCTATTTCGCTAAGAGAGTATTCCCTTCCATCCTCATGAAACACTTTGACGGGATAGTAGTATCCTTTGCAAACAACAAGAATATAGCCGCTATGCACTTTTTCCCTCTTGGAAAAGCTGAGCTTCAGCTCATCTTTTTCGAGCCCCGCCACCTGGCAACAACCAAATACGCGATTATACTGTCCCATAGAAAACTGCAGCTGAGATTCTCTAGCATAGTTTCCTCTATCATGCATAATGTCACTAAGGTGTCGCAAAAAGCCTTTTACATAATAGGCGGACGAAGCAACTTGCAAATCTTCTGTTTCTTGTACTGTAACTTGTATCCTTGTTCCTGGAGAAAACCAGTTGGAAAAAAATAACGGAGTCCTTGCCCTTAAATAAGCTACATCCATCCATACCGGCTCAAACCATCCAGAGAGATAGTTACCGTTTAACTCAAGCCCGTAGTAAGAAGCCATTGCATGATAAATAGGCTTCATGAAAAACCAAGAGTCGTGATACCCCCCCTCTTTCATCGCATACTGTGTAAGCAGACTTTGTAGGCGGGGGCCCTGCTCTACTTTCATCCTCTTTACCAGTATTTGAAGACCGGCAAAATCATGCGCAGACAAAAGAGGCCTTTGCTCTTCTAAGAAAGCAGTAAGAGAGTCCTCTAAGGGAGGAATGGGCTCTTGAGGAAGACTTTCCTCCTTTGTCTCTACACTCATGGTATGGCCCAGTGACCAAAGGACTAAAGCCTCTGTCTTTGCTACCGTGTCTCCCTTACTAAAAAACCAGCGCGCACAGTCGGCATGGATCCAGTTATAAATCCTTCCTCTGCAAGACCAGGCCACAAGGACCCCTGCTACAAGCGCTGTAACAGCTGTCGCTGTCTTATGCTTGGAAGCTTGCTCTATAACTCTAGTACAAACAGATGATGCAGCGGGGTCAATAACCCTTCCAGATGTAGCTGTACACATGATTCACTCCTTTTATTTCGACCATGCAATATCGAAAAAAAGGTTTTATTTGTCACTAAAAAAATTAAGATAATGTAAAGATGAGGTGTTATTACCCGCCTATCTTGGGAAAACTGCTCAGAGAATCTTCGAGCACCTTTTCCCAATCCACACAAGGAGACAAAAATTCCGTCTCCACATGCGTGGAAAAGCCGGGCATAGGAGATAAAAGAAGAGATCCTCTTTTACTTAGCGCCTGAAATTTGGCATGGTCTTCTGTGATGCTTTTCCCTTGCGAAAATGCTCTATGGATTTCTTCATCTCTTATAAGCGTTCTGAGCCTCATAGCATAGGTATTCGTTGTCGATGGAGTGACCCTCCAATGGCAAGATTTGGTAGGAAAAATCTTAGAATGAAGGTCCTGGTAATCAGGAAAAAAATACTTATCCTTGTGATCATACAAGGTGACATAATCTGCTTCCTGCAAAGTAAATGCCTCTCGCAGCATAGACACCCAACCCTCTCTATGGATATAATCATCTTCGACAAAGTAGATAATCGTCTCAGGAGAGAGCTTTTTCTTAAGGACATAGTCTAACATTTGGAGGAATGAGCTAGCCTCTTTACCCTCGCTCACTTCCACGATAGGATACTTGTCTTGGGAGAAAAGATAATGTTTTTCTTCCATGGGATAAAAGGTATCGAGAAAAAAAGTCAGTCTACAATTCGTCTCTTTAGACAGAGTGTTTAGCAGGTTATAAAAACACTTTTCCTTAGAAAAATAAGGAGGGCGACTCTTATGAGCACTGACCTTAGAAAAGTGGCAATGCCTTGCAAAAATCTCTACAGGAGTTTTTCTTTGTAAGAAACTAAACACACTTATTCCCTTTGCATACAGATCGTTTTCACCTTTTTGCACAGCTCCTTAGCATTGGAATAGGTGAGCTTTGCATACGCCTCATCTATTTTAAGCCAGAGAAACCCTTCGATCTCGTCTTGCTCTATCACAACACTCCCTTCTACCAAGCATGGGAAATATTGCACGGTCTTATAGATCTTGCTGTCCTTATGCATAAATTGGTACTTTTCTTCTAAGATCTCCTGAGACAGCACCTCTTTTACCACAAGGGAGGTCTCTTCTTGCAGCTCTCTACAAGCGGCATGGAAAGAGCTTTCCCCTTCTTCTTTATGTCCTTTAGGGAATCCCCAGTAGTGTCCATTCTTCTGCAAGAGAACAAGAACTTCCCACTCTCCTTCTAGCAGACGCAGAGGAATGATACCAAAAGATGCATCTGTTATTTCATGGGACATAAGGCCCAAAGATCAAGCTAGAGTTGTGACCACCAAAACCAAAGGAATTAGATAGAGCTGCGGTTACCTTATGAGGCTTTGCCACATGAGCTACGAGGTCGATCCCCTCGAGCCCCTCTTCGGGGTTGTCTAAGTTGATCGTAGGGTGGAGCATGCCCGTTTGTATCGCTTTGATGGTCGCAATGGCTTCTACGCCACCTGCAGCCCCAAGGCAATGTCCTAACATAGATTTTGTTGCATTGACCTTCACATTTCTCATGTGAGGACCAAATACCTGTTTCATCGCATTCATCTCCGCCATATCCCCCACTAAAGTGGAAGTGGCATGCGCATTGATATAGTTAATTTGCTCTTTAGAGATGTCTGCATCTTTGAGTGCACCCTCTACACAAAGGCTCACCCCTAAACCATCCGCGCGCGGATCGGTCATATGATGTGCATCGCAGGAGATAGCACCGCCGAGGTACTCTGCTAAAATAGGAGCTCCCCTTGCTAATGCATGGTCCAAACTCTCTAAAACCAGAGCTCCGGCTCCTTCTCCTATTACAAAGCCATCCCTATTCTTATCCCAAGGACGAGAAGCTTTTGTTGGATCTTCATTGCGCTCGGAGAGCGCTTTACAAGCAACAAATCCCGCAACGCCAATAGGATTGATAGGAGCCTCAGCTCCACCACAAACCATAAGATCTGCATCGCCCTTGCGGATATGATCTGCAGCTGCATGGATACAGAAATTCGCTGTTGCGCAAGCGGTAGAAATAGAATAGTTGGGGCCCATGAACCCGAGGTCTATGGCCAGCAGAGCTCCGCCCATGTTTGTGATGATATAGGGAACAAAAAAGGGAGTAAGCCTTCGAAAGCCTTTGGTTAATACCGTCTCAGAGCCTTCGTAGAAGACGTTCATCCCTCCCATCCCCGAGCCTATTAAAACGCCACAGCGCTTCTTATCTAATTTTTCTAAAGGGTCGCCTAAGAGCTGCCCCATCTCGAGCGCTTTTTTTCCTGCAACGATCGTGTATCTGATAAAAGGATCGACCCTCCTCGCCTGCTTCTTATCTAGGTAGACGCCTGTATCAAAGTTTCTTATAGCCCCAGCAAATCGCGTGGGATACTCTGCACAAGGGAACTCTTCGATAGGAACGATTCCACTTTTTCCGGCGAGAAGCTGACGATAAAATTCCTCTACGTCTGTACCAAAGCAAGATACGACTCCCATACCTGTAATGACTACACGTTTTTTCTTCATAAAAGCCCTCTAAAATGACTCAAAATTAAACGATAATTCCTATAAAAGCAAGCCTTATTCATGCAGCAATTTTACCGAAAAATACGTAATATTTTTTTTAATTGATAAAGTAGGTACTTAAAGTCAATTTTGAAGTCAAAATCGACTTTATCTCAAAAATTTTACGAGATAAAGTCAGATTTACATGCAAAAAAGGAACTATCTCCAAAGGGCCTTATCCCTCAAAAGAAGAGGCGGTCTTTACAGGCACTTCCCTATGAATGGGCAGAACTTTTTTGATGTTTTGGCTAATACCTAAACTTCCTAAGAGGACGCTCTCTGGCAATCCACATGGATATTGACATCCACAATTTCAGCTTCCTGCCAGAGGAGTTCGAGCTGATATTTTTCTCTCACGCCGGGGACGAAGAGGTGCACCATCACCTGCATATAGTCGAGCACAACCCAATCCCCTGCTTGCATCCCTTCGACGTGGACAGGGTATTCTCCTATCTCACTTAAAGCCGATTCAATGGCTTTTCCCATGGCTATCACATGCCTATCTACATTTCCTTCTGCGATGACTACGTAGTCTGTGATGCTCGAGTTTTTCCTCATATCGAGAGTGAGAATATTAAATCCCTTTTTGTCGTAGATCGTTTGCGCAATGATAGGAAGGAGGGAAAAAGCATCGTTTTGCATAGAAGAGTCTACCCTAGTTGATTCGCTAAAATATACTCTAATACTGCTTTAGGAAGAAGATGTCCACAGTAGAGTTTTTTTCTTAGCAGCCTCTCTCTGATGTCTGTAGAGCTAATTTCCATGATGGGGATGGGGGTAAGACCTGCAAATAGGTTCTGGGGAAGAGAAGGATGCAAAGACCTCGATCCAATAAGAGGAGGAGCGAGCTTTGCTAGCTCCGCAGATTCTTTCCAATGGGAAAAATCTGCAAGAGCATCTTCTCCAAGGAGCAGATGCAAGGAGACTTTTTGTTGTGCTTTGTCATAGGAGTTTACGAGCATCCTTACCGTGTCAATGGTATAGGAAACTCTTTTTTGTTCTACCTCGTAGGAAAAAACCTCAAAGCCCTCGATGGGCTCTATGGCAAGCTTTACCATATTGAGTCTGTGGGCAGCAGAAAAAAAAGGAGTTGTGTCTGTTTTGTACGGAGAGATATAAGCAGGAGAAAATAAGACTTTATCCAAACCGTGTTTTTCACGCAGCTGCAGAGCCAGGTGAATATGTCCAAAGTGAATAGGATCAAACGTCCCGCCAACGAGCCCTACTTTTGTCATAGCAAGAAAAGCAGCTCCCTATACTTAGGAAGGGTCCAGAGCCTGTCGTCTACCATCTTTTCCAGTCCATCCACTGCATGGCGGAGATCTAGCATCCGTTTAGACACTTTTTCTGCAAAGTAGGAGGCTCGCTCTTCTCCTTCGAGCTCTAAGGCTTTTTCCCTTTCTTTTTCTAAAATCTTTGCCGCTTTCAGCGCTTTTTCCACTAGCAAAGACAAACTATCTAGATGAGAGAGTTGCTCCTTATACGCTTTGATTCCCACCTGCTTTAGCACCTTGATGGCCTTTGCATAGCCCTTTTGTTGCTCTACAACTACAGGATAGATCTGCTCATAGAACAGTTCATGCATGAGTTTAGCTTCGATATTCATCATAGAGCCATAATGATCGAACATCGTGGAGACCCTAGCTTTGATCTCCTCTTTAGCCAAGACGCCCTCAAAGCTGCTGATCCCCTCTTTTGTTAAGAAATAAGGATAAGCTTCTACCGCCTTTTCTAGGATGGGAAGCTTTCTTTTTTTTGCCTCCACCTTCCAACCCTCGGAGTAGTTATCTCCTGAAAACCGGATATTTTGGCTTTCTTTCAGACCATCTCTCACTATTTTAAAGCATGCTTTATCCAAAGACACACCTTTTACAAGCTGTCTTTCTATTTCGTCTACTAAATCATTTAAGCTGCTTGCGACGATCACATTGATCACCGTGGCGGGAAGGGAGCAATTGCTCGACGCCCCTACAGAGCGAAATTCAAACTTATTCCCGGTAAAAGCAAAAGGAGACGTGCGGTTTCTATCTGCTTTATCAAAAATGAGCTCGGGAAGAGAGGTTATATCCATATTCTGTGTAAAGAAAGACTCATAGCGAGCAGAGGGATCTTTAACGAAGTGGTCTAAGAACTTCTCTAACGCCTGGCCTAGGTAAACGGAAATAATCGCAGGGGGAGCTTCATGCCCTCCTAAACGATAGTCATTGCTCTGCGATGCGATCGCTGCGCGCAAAAGACCGCTATACTTATGCACAGCACAGAGCACTGCAGTAAGTACAAGGAGAAATAGCCACCTATTTTGTCCTGTAGCTGTTGGGTCGAGTAAATTGACACCCATATTTGTGCTAAGCGACCAGTTACAATGCTTCCCTGATCCATTGAGCTTAGCAAAAGGCTTCTCATGGAACAGGCAAACGAGCTCGTGATGTAGAGCTACCTGCCTCATCAGCTCCATTAATAGGAGGTTGTGATCCACGGCAATGGAGGCCCTTTCAAACAGAGGGGCTACTTCAAACTGATTGGGAGCCACCTCATTATGCCTTGTCTTTACGGGGATGCCAAGCAACTGCGCCCTCTCTTCAAAGTCTTTCATAAATAGCATCACTCGTTCTTTAATAGAGCCGAAGTAGTGGTCTTCGAGCTCTTGCGACTTTGCTGGAGCTGCACCAAACACTGTTTTCCCTACAAGTTGCAGGTCCGGCCGTTGCAAATACAGCCTGCGGTCTACTAAGAAATATTCTTGCTCACAGCCCAGGGTGGAATAGACATAATCCGCCGGTATGCCTAAAAGAGCCGTAAGCCTAAGTGCTGCTTGGTTGATTTTGGCCTCAGATCGCAGAAGAGGGATTTTCATATCGAGCGCCTCCCCTTTCCAAGAATAGTAAATGGAGGGAATGCAAAGAAGGGCTCCTTTTTCCGTCTTCCAAATAAAGGGAAATGAAGACGGATCCCAGCATGTGTATCCCCTGGCATTAGAGGTCCTTCTTAACCCGCCGGAAGGAAAAGAAGAAGCGTCAGGCTCTCCCTTTAACAGAGATTTTCCTGAGAATCTTTCTATGATTTTGCCTTCATCACTCCAGTCAATGAAAGAGTCATGCTTTTCTGCAGGGGCTCCCGTCTGCGGCTGGAACCAGTGACAGAAGTGGGTAGCCCCATGTCCTGAAGCCCACTGCTGCATAGCGGAGGCGATCTGATCCGCATAGGCCGAGTTAATTTTCCCTTTCCCCACCATGGCCTGTACGACATTATCATAAACATCGCCGGAAAGTCGTTTTTTCATCTCGCCAAGGTGGAACGACAAAATGCCAAACTGAGCTTTCTCTGTAAGATTACCCTGTTTTTTTCCTTGCCCTTGTGAGTTAAGAATCTCTTGCATTGCCATCCATCTTGGATTCATAATCCCTCTCTAGATCTGCTGCCAGCTCTTTTTCTTGCTATATCCTTTTAACTTAGCATCAGGGTTCACAACAATAGATACTCCCGCTGCTTCCAGAAAGGCGAGGTCGTGGATGCTGTCAGAATAGGCTGTAACATGTCCCCTAGGAAGGTGATACTTCTCCCTCATAAGGGCTACGTAAAGAGCCTTGTCCTCCCCTTTCAAGATGGATGAAATGTGGCACAAATTCCCCGCCTTGTCAACAGCATAATGTGTGGATTCCCACTCATGAACATGGAGTCGCTTGGCAATGGCAGAAACTAAAAAGGAGGGGGAATTGGATAAAATAACCGTGTAGTGACCGAGCTTCTGAGCGAGTCTTAGCTTCATCACTGTAGGCGCATATAGGGCCTTCTCTAAATATTCACTGACAAAGGTCTCTACGTGTTCTTGCACAGTCTGCAAACGAACCCCTTTGAGCAGCCTGGCAAATACTTTTTCATGAAGCTCTTGTATCGACAACTTGCCGTAGCGAAACAAGAAAAAATAACAGAGCGAATAGAAAAAATAGACAGGGGGGAATACTTTTTTTCGAAGCAAATACTTTAGAAAGGAAAAGCTGCTGTTTCCTTTGACAAGGGTCCCATCTAAATCAAATATACTTACGTACAAAAGAACTACCCTTCAATCTGAGCAATTTTTTCTTCTAGATCGTCAATGGCTCTATTCATTTTCTCTAAACTTTCTTTTTCCGTTTCTATACATTCTCGATACATCATAGCCTTTTCAAAGTCAAATCCGGATCCACCTAAAGCCTTTCTATAAGTCTCTAGCTGTACTTTGAGCTCTAGCCTTCTTTCTTTGCTCTCTTCCAGCAGTTTCTGCAGCTGTTCAAGTTGTTGATGATCTGCATCGGAAAGGGAGAGGAGCCCTTTGCTTTTTTTCTCATGGATACAATCTTTGAGTTGTTTGAATAGCCGCTCCACTAAAAGGCGCTCTGACTTTGATGTCTGCATAGCAGTGAAGCTATCCCAATGCTCTTGTCTTCTCTCTGTTAAAACTTCTACATCTAGCTCCTGAGATTTGGCGATGATCTCTTCAAGAGCTTGTCGAAGAGCTTGCAGCTTAGAGACCCTAGCTTTTTCGCATTCTTGCTCTTTTTCTATTTTAGCCATCTGCTCTTGTCGCATCTTATCCAAAATAGGTTGTCTTACCTTGTGCAGCTGCTCTTTTAATGCTCTGAGCTCGGGATGTCCTAGCTCCACAGAGCGCATGAATTGAAGAACTTCCTCAAAGCCTTTGTTTATCTCTTCTAAAGGTTTTTCTTCCCCACAAAGAAGAGCAAACGCTTGGATCTTCTCCATCACCTGATCATAGGCTTGCTTATATTGCTCTCTTTTCTCTGAAAATTCTTTCTTTCTCTTTTTTTCCACTTCTTTGAGTTTATCCCAACATTCGCTAAGCAGCAGCCTCGTTTCTGTAAAAGCATTGGTATTTAATGTCAGAACCTTAGCTAGGGTTTGCAAGGACTTGATTTCTTCTCTTAGCAAATGCGCTGAACGCAAGATCGTTTCCTCATCTGCATATCTGTCTGCTACAAAACTCCTTACATCCCCTACAAACTGCTCGGAGATCTCTTTGATGAGATCTTTTCTTTTAGGGAAGACGCGGTCGCCAAGTTTTGATAGACTATCAAATAGCTTATTTTTATTTCGAATTCGCATCTCTGTCTTGATCACTTCTTTGCGTAGAGCATGAATGCGAGCGGCTAGCGTATTGAGAATGTGCAACTCTTTTTGCATGCCTTGATAAAATTCTCTTTTATTCTTCAGCCAATGCGAGGAAAAATCCATCTCAGGCAGGCTACTTAGCAAGCTGTCAAATCGATCTAAATCGCTAGATAAAGCTTCAATGGCTAGCGTAATCTGTTCACAGGCAAAGACCGACTGTTCATCTAAAATATCTTTTACTCTACGAGCTTCTGCAGAGATTTCTACAAACTCCTGCCAAAGGTGCGCTGTTTTCGCCTTTACGGAGGCACCGAGCTTGAACAAAGGCAAACAAAAGCGTCTTGCTTCCCAAAAATCTTTGAATCTTGGCACATTCGAGCCTTCCAGGCATTTTCTCATAAAGGCCAGTGCCGTAGAGATCTTTTCCTCTACCTCATTTTTTTCTTCTAAAAGCTTGGAAAGCGCCTGAATTTCAGGAGAGACTATCTGTTTTTTTTCTTTACCTATTCCTACAGAAGATTTTTTTTCCTCTGTAGCAGAAATCACCTGCCCAGTCCCCTCTTTTCTATCGTCTTGCAATTCTTGAGTTTGTTCTTTAGGCATTTCTTGATCGGCGTCCATTATGTTGACTTGCGGTTAGCTTTGTTGATAAAAAAAACGTTTTACTTACATTGAGGGAAGATTCTAGAGAAAGCCCATTTTTATTGAAAGGACATTCTGCAGCTCCCTTAAACAGGAGTAGTTAACCGGATATGGGTCTAAAACCAAGATTTTGCTGTGTTCTCTTCACCCTGGCTATACCTTCTTCGATAGGGTAGCCGCTCATGACCATCTGTAGGGCCTCTTCTTCCGCCACACGCAGCTCGGGGTGTTTGGTACACAGTAAGTCCCTTGCCAGCATCGCCTCTAGGAGGTAATCGAAATTACTGCTGCTTTTGATTCTTCCGGCAAGGATGTACATTTCTTCCGAGACCTCGGGGTTTCCTGCTAGAGCAAACAACTCTTGCAACTGCTTTTCATCCGTAAGGAGGGTTCCATCGTTTCTATATCCACTAAACGTCCCTACTGCTTCAAAATATTTGACCAGTTTCCCAAGATGCAAATCTTCTGCATATCCTATGAGCGCTTTATAAAGACATTTTTTCCATTTGGCACATTGATAAAAAGGGAGCTTCCCAAGACAGATCGCCTCTGACAGGGACTGATCTCCCGTCGAGCCGACAAGAGGTCCGCTATGATGGATAAGGCAGAGCAAATCCTCCCGGGACAAGGGATACGGGTTGATGATGCGCAGTTTCTTTGCGCTACCTGGATGCAAGACATAAGATTCGCTTAGGAGAATATCTTTCGTTTGAGAACTTCTCTCATATAACTCTACCCCACTAAAGCCGAGATCTCGCAACCGATCCAGATCGATCACGACAGGATCCTTTTGCAGGCAAACGATATCAACAAGGTCTTTTTGGGCATTCGCACAACAAACAGAGATAAAAATGGTATGCAACGCCTTGCTCCCGTAGGAAAAATAGGCGCTATGCAGATCAGTAGATCCTTTGTAATCAGACTCATTCCTTCTACCGAAAAGCAGGTCTTTTAAAGTTACGTCTTCTAGAGAGCCAAGCCCCCCTATCTTAGGGAGCGAAGTGATGATTCCTGTGGCTCTAGGACCGAAGCCCATAAAGGTAAATAAAGACTCCTGCAATAGTTGTTTACGACCGCCTGGGATCTCTTCCAAGTCACATTCAGTCACTTTTCTCACAATGCAATCTCTTCTCTGGCCGAAAAATGTGTGAAGCGTCCCCTCAGGCCCCTGAAAGAGAACAGCAGCTCCTTGAATGACCGCTTCTCCCTCTGAAGAAAAAGCAAAGGTTCCACTACTGATAAATGTGGAAATCTCCCCCTCATCCTCCAACGAAAGTAAGCGACTTTGCTCCACCCCTTCTCGAAAAGCCACAACAACCGAGATAGGAAGGGTCGGGTATCTCTTACGTGCAATGGAGGCCCATTTGCGGGCGCAAAAATAGTCTCCAAGACCATTGGGAGCTATGGTGCAAAAAACGAGGGGAGTATCGGAGTGGTCCTGCAAGGCAACGATTTCTATGAGAGGAGCGTATAAAAGAGGCAGCCAGATTTGTGCCAAGACAGATCTAGCTGAACACAAGGGGGACAAGGAAAGGGCCTCTTTTCTTTCCACAGCCGAAGAAGGCGCCGTAAAGGCTCTTTGCAATCTCCATGTTTGCTCAGAAGACAATTCTCTTGGCAGTTCAACAGAAGGAAAGCTCCTTGCATACTCCGCTGAACAAAAAGAGGTAATCATCACCCTGAAAACAGGGTTTCTCATTTTCGCTTGCATCCCCATCTCAGGGAAAGACAAGAGAACATCTACCGTCTTCTGAGAGAGCCGCCACCGCTGAAGAGTTCTGAAAAAACTGTGGAAATCTTTCTCAGCATAAGAGACCACCCCACTTAAAAACCCGCTTCCGGCCTCTTTCCAGACCCTGACAATATCTATAAAGACATTGACCCGATCATTTCCATCCACCACCCTTTCTACGAATGGATAGACAAGGTCGAAGAACTCTTTTCTTTCCTCTTTCCCAACACAGGCAAGAATTGCAAGGGCACGCACCCAAAGATCCCCCTTGACAATCCCTTCCATAAACGGAAGGGCAAAATCGCAAAACTCTTTCCTTTCCTCTTTCCCAACACAAACAAGAATTGCAAGGGCATGTACCTGAAGATCTTCCTTGTCTCCCCCCTCCGTAAATAGCCGGACAAAGTCACAAAATCCTTCCCTCTCTCCCCTCTCGACCTTTGCAAGGACATTAAGGGCACACACCTGAAAATCTTCACTGATGAACCTTCCCATAAACGGAAGGGCAAAATGGCAAAACTCTTCTCTTTCTTCTTTCTTAATCCCTGCAAGGATTTCAAGAGCGACCATCTGAAGATCTCCGTTGAAAACCCCTTCCATAAATGGCTTGGCAAAGCCGTAAAATCCTTCCCTCTCTCCCTTCCTAACTCCTGCAAGGATTTCAAGAGCGACCATCTGAACATCTCCTCTGACAAGTCTCGATATGAACGGCAAGACAAAATCGTAGAACCCTTCCCTTCTTCCTCTCCGAACTCCTGCAAGGATCCTAAGGAGATGCCCCCCAGGATCCTCTCCGACAACCTCCTTTATGAACGGCCGGACAAAATCGTAGAACCCTTCCCTTCTTTCTCTACACACACAGGAGACAAGAGCTTCGAAATTACCTACATGAAGACTTCCTCTGACAATCTCTTCAATAAAGGGCCGGAGAAAATCATAGAGTCCTTCTCTTTCTTCAGTAGGGACGCGCGCGCCGAGGACCTCAAGAACACAGATCTGCAGGTTTCCATCGACAATCTCCTCCATGAATGGCCGGACGAAGTCTTGGAACCCTTCTCTTTCCTCGATTCCAACTCCCGCGAGGGTCTCTAGAATGCGAACCCGAAACTTTTCATTGACATCTCCTTCTATGAATGGTCTGACGAAGTCTTGAAACCCTTCTCTTTTCCGGCTTCCAAGGCGCGCAAGAAGATCAAGAATACTCTCTTGCAGGCCTGCATCGATAACCCCTCTCATAAACGGTCCAACAAACTCGTAGAACCCTCCTCTTTTCAATTCATCTAATCTAGAATCCTTAAAGAGTCTAAGCGCTAGCGTGTTAAGGCGTTCCTCTGAAATTTCTTGTGTACCGGGCAATGCCCTAGGAATATTTCCCAAAGCATCTACCTCAGATCTGCCAATTGACCCTGTACTCATGGAAAACCAAGACTTTGCAGTGTTCTTTCCACTCTGTCTGTAGCTTCTTCAATAGAGTGGCCGCTCATGACCATCTGCAAGGCGACCTCTTCTGCCTCGCGCAGCTCCGGATGTTTGGCGCATAGCAAATCCCTTGCCAGCATCGCCTCTAGGAGGTGATCAAAATTACTGCTGCTTTTGACTCTTCCGGCAAGGATGTCCATTTCTTCCAAGACCCTAGGATCTCCTGCTAGAGCAAACAACTGTTGCAACTCCTCTTTCGTAGGAGGGGATCCCCCATCCCTATATCCACTAAACATCCCTACTGTTTCAAAATATGTAACCAATTTCTCAAGATGCAAATCTTCTGCATATCCTATGAGCGCTTTATAAAGGTCTCTTTTCCACGTCGCACATTGATAAAAAGGGAGTTTCCCAAGACAGATCGCCTCTGACAGAGACTGATCTCCCGTCGAGCCGACAAGAGGTCCGCTATGATGGATAAGGCAGAGCAAATCCTCCCGGGATAGGGGATACGGATTGATGATGCGTAGTTTCTTTGTACCTCCTTTCAGGATATAAAATCCGTGCAGGAAGAGATCTTTTATTTCAGGGCTTCTCTTATATACCTCCACTCTACTGAAACCAAGAGCCTGTAGCTGATTCGAATCGATCTTGATAGGGTCCCTTTGCACGCAGACAATATC
>JAHFTP010000099.1 GCA_023265495.1 Chlamydiota bacterium | reverse complement strand
GTCCAGGCGATCAGATCTTCAGGCCTCGCTTCACTTTTAGATGTAGGATTAGATAAAGGCAAAATCACGGGCCTTTCTACATGCTTTGCCATCGCTTTGACGATCTCTTCGGTGAATGCCCCCTGCACGGTGGAGACTCCAATTAAAATGGTGGGCTTAGCATTTTCTGCTACCTCGAGAAGGGAGATCGATTGCCTATCTTTTACCTTCCACCCTTGTAGCTCCTCCGCATTTTGTGCAAACAGCCTTTGCTCCTCCTCTATAAGAGGAGATGCGGTATGGATGAGCCCGTGCCTATCTACTAGGTAAAATCTTTTTATAGCTTCTTCTTCCGATAATCCCTCTGCTTTCATCGCTTGGAGCAACGTATTACTGATGCCAAGCCCTGCGGAGCCGCCTCCTAAGACGGCAATCCGCTGGTCTTTAAGAGAAGCGCCTGTCAAAGCAGAAGTAGCATAGACGGCGGAGAGAACAACAGCTGCCGTACCCTGGATATCATCGTTGAAAGAGAGAAGCTCATCTCTATATCTATCGAGTAGCTTCTTCGCATGTACTTTGGCAAAGTCCTCCCATTGCAACAACACTCCGGGAAAAGTTTTTTTAAGCCCTTTCACTATTCGCTCTAGGAATGCATCATACTCTTTGCCCGTGATGCGCTCATGCCGCCAACCGAGGTAATTGGGGTCGTGTAAGTGTTCGGGATTATTGGTTCCGACGTCTACGAAAACAGGAAGCGTAGCAGCAGGATGTATCCCTCCAAATAGCGTATATAAAGAAAGCTTGCCCACAGGGATTGCCATGCCTCCGATGCCGACGTCCCCCAGCCCTAAAATCCGCTCTCCATCCGTGAGTACAATCACTTGAATAGAACGCCCTTGCAGCGATGAGAGGATCTCATCGACCTTATCTCTCAAAGGATAAGAAAAATAGATGCCTCGATGTTCTCTATACAAATAGCTATATTGTAACGAGACATCGCCTACTGTTGGTGTATAAATGTAGGGAAGCATCTCTGAGACGTGCGAAGAGATAAGACGATAAAAGAGCACTTCATTTCTATTTTGCAAAGAACTTAAAAAGGTGAATTTGGCAAGGTGGTTGGCTTGGGAGATAAAGTTTTGGTATCTACGCGCTACTTGCAGTTCAATGGAGGAAATATGGGAAGGTAAAAAGCCGTTGATCCCAAATACATCCCTCTCCTGCTGGGTAAAGGCCGATCCTTTATTGTACAAGGCATGGTTCAGCAGCTGCTCTCCACTTAGGTCGATCTCTATTTTCTTCTCCATAACAGTTTCCTCTCGTACTAGAGCTTATCAGCGATACATCTCATCTTTTCACTCACTAAAAATTTATGTATCATTTCTAGATTTGATAAGCAAACAATAGAGAAATCTGCTATTTCAGGCCTTGTCCGAGTATTTTGAGGAAATATGCTAAAGACACAAAAGCCACTCCCCATTGGAATCAGTGATTTTAAAAAAGTCATTGACGGCGGCTATGCCTACGTGGATAAGACCTTATTCATAGAGGAACTCATAGAAAAGGGAGCGCATGCATCCCTTATGCCTCGCATGCGCAGATTTGGTAAAACGCTCAACCTGTCCATGCTACGTTATTTCTTTGAAAAGGGAAAAACGGATGTGAGCTACTTATTTAAAGATTTAGCCATTTGGAAAAATGAAAAATGTAGGGCTCTGCAAGGAAAATTTCCTGTTATTTTTTTATCACTTAAAGATGTTAAGCATTCCTCATGGCAGGAAACTTACACATCCCTGCAACGACTCGTAGCTAGTGAATTTGGATGCCATAGTTATCTTCTTGAGGAGAACACTTTATCCGATGAAGAAAAGAAAGATTTCCTCTCCATCCTCCGTAAAGAAGCCGCTCAGCCATTATTAGAACAAAGTTTACGAATCCTATCCCAGTGGCTTTACCGATATAACGGCAAACGAGTGATTCTCTTAATTGATGAGTATGACACTCCGGCTCATGCTGCCTACCTAGGCAATTATTATGACACGTTCATCTCCTTTCTACGCAACTGGCTTTCGGGGGGACTAAAGGACAACAGCTCCCTTGAGTGGGGAGTATTAACAGGAATTCTACGCGTCGCAAAAGAGAGCATCTTTTCAGGGCTAAATAACATCAACACCTTTACTATTTTAAGTGAGGATTTTCAAAAATCATTTTGGTCTCTTGGAATCGGAAGTAAGGCAGCTGCTCGCTGATTACCATCTGCTTCACTGTCTGGAGGATTTCAGATCTTGGTATAATGGATATCGAGTTGGATCTTGCCTCGATATATATAACCCCTGGTCTGTATTAAATTGTATTGCGAAGAAGGGGGCCTTAGCTCCTTATTGGGTGAACACAAGCGACAATGCCCTTGTGAAAAGACTCATTGCCCAAGGGTCGGATGACCTCAAAGTAGATATTGAGGAATTTTTACAAGGCGGCATTGTGGAGAAAACCATAGAGGAAGGCATCCTATTTTCCGACCTTGAGAAAAACCAGGATCTTGTGTGGTCTTTACTTCTCTTTAGCGGATATTTAACCTTTGCAAACTCCCCTTCCTATGGGACTCCTTGCCAACTGCGCATTCCTAATACCGAAGTGGGAGAATTATATAGAACGATGGTGTTAGAATGGTTTAAAACAACGATACGAGAATCCCAATATCGCCTCCTTTTACAAAGTTTGACCACCGGTGATATAGATACCTTTTCTAAAATTTTCCAAAAATTCCTCCTCTCCTCGGTAAGTGTTTTTGATGTTACCCATGATGAAACGGAAAAAGTGTACCACGCCTTTGTTTTAGGGATGCTTGTTGGACTTAAAGACACCTATGAGATTAAATCTAATAGAGAAAGTGGCTATGGAAGATATGACGTGATGCTTATTCCTAAAAATCCAAACGACCTGGCCGTTATCATGGAATTTAAAAAAATCGATAGTGGCGATGAAACAGATTTAGATAGTGGGGCAGAGAGCGCACTGAAGCAAATTGAGGAGAAAAAATATTCTCAGGAACTGTTGACCAGAGGAATAAATCGTATGATTTTCCTAGGGCTTGCCTTTAAAGGAAAATTGGTCCTTATCCGCTCGCAATCCATTACAGAGAAAAACTAGAGCGGCTCTTACGCTTTTTGTTCAGTGGGTTGATAGCTGTATTTAATTAAGCCGACAACAAATCCCCAGCCGAGAAAAATAGCGATATTCATCCAGGAGATGAGTGGGATAATCAGCGATGGCAGAGCAAACTGCAGACCTAATATGCCGGCGGAGGCCAGCACTTTAGCTCCCCTATACATAAAAACATCAATGATCGCTTTGGCCCGAAATTTTTGTTCCACACCAAGAGGGATGTAGAGCATCTCTTTAATCACAGAAAACAGAGAAAAGTCTAGGCATTTGAGAACAATAAAGTTATATGACATCAATCCGAAACTGGGGAAAGCGATAAAAAAAAGAGCATTCGTCCCTAGAATCACGGGAACGAGTAAATGAGATCGATAGAGCCCAAGAAAATGGATGAGTATGTAGGTCCCTACAAACTGAAAAGTCATTGTAAGAATATTCCCGTAGGAGAGTAGCTTCCCCAAGTAGGCCGTTCTAAGGTCTTTTTCCGGTATGCGCTCGGAGAGCAGCGTGCTAAACTGAAAATCTGTGAGGGCAGCGGCAAGCTGCATAAAAGTGACCATACCGAGTATGCAAAGTAAAAGACGAGACTCTCTGATAACTTTTACAGAGTCCCACAGAGAGGTGGACACCTCCTTTTCAATCTTCTGTTCTACGTGCATCGCATTTTTTAGCATAGCGTAATAGAGAACCCCTAAAACAACATATAAAGGTGCAGTGGATAGAAGAAGTGTCTCCGACCCCAGCTCTACTGCAAAGGATCTGGTAAACATACTCCCGGCAAATCCACCGAGCGCTCCTATGCCAAAAATAATTCCATAGAGAAACCTTGCTTTTTTTTGCTCTACGTGGGTGTGGATAACGGACCACAGCTGCTGGAACATTAACATCACGTAGGCATCTTTCCAAAGGTAGAAAACAAAAGACACCCAAGGTTCTCTGTCTATGAAAACAAAGACAAGAACATTCCCTAGGATGATTGTACCGGCCGTCACAAAAAACATCTTTAGACACCCCAGGCGGGAAAGGAAATAATTATACAGAGATACAAAAGCAAGGCTCATAGGCACGCTAAGCAGCCATACGTAAGGGAATAGCTCAACGCCGTGGTAGTGGATGAAGATAGAGTGGCTTGCAGGGCGGACGATCGCATAGTCTGCCGAGATAAAAAAACCACAGAACATCGCACAAAGAAGAAAGACCTTCTCCTCACGAGAAAATTCTGCTAGTTTTTGTCTGACTAAAGAAGCTAGTTTGCCTATCAACTTCTCTCCCCTTGGGTACTATGCAAATGATCTTCTAGTTTTTTCTGCAAAATGCCGCTATGCAACGGGTCGATATAGACCCAATTTCTGGAAAAGGAGGGTATAGGGATTTCTGAGCATTGCCTTGCATCAACGATGGAGTCATTTTTTTTCAGGACAGGGAAAGAGAAGTTTTGTTCCTCTTCTTTTTTTTGCGCAATGTGCCACTGGATCTCTTTCGTAGTGAGGCCCAAATCTTGTTGCATTTGCATAAGCAGGTCAGAGGAAACATCCTTTGGTAATTCGAGCACATGAAAGCGAAAATCCTTGCCTTGCAGGGCTAGGGCATCTTGATGTCCTAAGTAGTGTGGATCTTGAAGAGCTTTTCTCATTTCAACGAGCACTTCGCTATCAGAGACAGAGAGATAACTATCACTGCTAGCTAAATACCCTCTTTCTGCATATAACGCTTGCATAAATCGAGACATATGAAAGGAGTACCCCTTCACAGAAGGGTACTGATACACCCTTTTATACATGAAATGCCGGGCAAGGAGCATAGCCTCACACGATTCGAGCCCATTTTCTTCGATCCCTAAGGTGAGCTCATCAGGCCCTGCCTTTTTATCCGGTAAAATGCAGAGCATTTCTATGAGTTGATGATAATCGAATAGGCCATAGGAGGCCCCTGTACATCTTGCATCTCTAAGCAGATAATCAATACGGTCGGCTCCAAAAAAGTCTCCCGTGATGACGGCGCTCATCACCCTTTCCCAAGGCGAAAAGGGGATCTCTTTCCATAGGGCAGAAATCTGTCTGAGTTTTTCCTCTCCGATGGAGACCTTCACGATATCTTCTAGCACACATTCGTCAGGATATTGCTTTTGCAGCTGCTCCCAAAGGGGTAAAAGATGGGAGCTCTGGATCATCTGCAACGTCCACTTCTCATGTCCTTCCGTCCCTAGTATCGCCTTTTCTGCTACGTGAGAAAAGGGGAGGTGCCCCAGGTCATGACAGAGTGCTGCCATCCGTACAATCTGCCTCCAATAAGAGACAAAGTCCTCTTCATTTTGCAGGTCGACGTGTTTTTGCAGGAGGCGATTATAGATTTGTGTAGCTATGTGCATCACGCCTAAGGAGTGTTCGAAGCGGGAATGGGTCGCTCCGGGATAGACCAGATAGGCAACGCCTAGCTGGTGGATATAATGGAGTCGCTGGAAGACGGCAGAGTCTATGGCCTGCTTTTCCCATTCATTTAAGAAGATGAACCCATGCAATGGGTCGTAGATCTTTTTACTATTCAATCTGCCACCTCAGGCCTTGGCTTGCTCTCATGCATATAGCTGAGAGCCACTTCAATGAACTCTGCCTTTCTTTGAAGCTCTTTAATGCTTTTTGCTCCGCCGTAGGTAAGGCCACTGCGAAGGCCTCCCAGTAAGTTGTCTATGAGCTGCTTAGCAGACCCTGTGACGGGGCCCCAGAAATCAATTCCCTCGGCCACGGTCTTACCTTTAAGCCCCCCGTAGAAGTCATTTTGGAAATCTTCACTTGCCTGTCCTCGGAATTTTGCTTCGAGTCCTGTAGGCGATGTCTTTGACGCACGTTTGATAGCAGCGCTCTCTTCAGTCATGGCAAAGAGTTTGCCGATCATAACAGTGCTGGCTCCTGCAGCAAGGGCAAGAACTACATCTCTACTATTTCTGATTCCCCCATCTGCAATTAGAGGCACTCTGAGCTTCTCCGCTATTTTCGCACAGTCGTAGATGGCGGTGAACTGCGGCACGCCAAATCCTGTTACAATCCTTGTCGTACATGCAGCGCCAGGACCTACGCCGACCTTCACCGCATCAGCTCCTGCGTTGACTAAGTCGTGATAGGCCATCGCCGTACACACGTTACCTGCGATCACTTCCTTGGTCGGATGCGAAGTTTTGAGGGCCTCCACAAAGTGGAACATGCGATCAGAATGTCCGTGGGCTACGTCGATACAAACGCCCAAGGCGCCGGCATCAAGAAGAGCTCTCGTTTCTTCTATTCTTAGTATCCCGCAGGAGATAAGAGTCTTTTCCCCAAATTTTTTTACCCATTTCATCTGTTTTTCAAAGTCTGTGAATCTGTGATAAATAGGGACCGTCCCCTGAGCTATAAGAATTTCTGCCAGCTCTTCACTGATGGCAGTGTCCATATTAGCACAAAGAAGGGGCATTTGTATTTTCAGTTTTTTTGTAAGCCACGTCTCTAATAAAGGCTCCGTCCGCGAAGGAACATTATTGAACTGAGGGACTAAAGCAACATCATCAAAAGTATACCCTTTTCTAAAAGTCATAGTAAATCCTTA